>JAHIQC010000196.1 GCA_018902765.1 Actinomycetota bacterium
GGGATGTTCTCACCCTTGACGATGGCCTCGTAGGCCTTGACGCGGCCAAGGACATCGTCGGACTTGATCGTAAGGATCTCCTGCAATACGTAGGCTGCGCCGTACGCATACAGGGCCCAGACTTCCATCTCACCGAATCGCTGACCACCGAACTGCGCCTTACCACCGAGCGGCTGCTGGGTGATGAGCGAGTACGGACCTGTCGAGCGTGCGTGGATCTTGTCATCGACCAGGTGCAACAGCTTGAGGATGTAGATCTGCCCGACCGTCACAGGCTCACGGAACGGCTCGCCGGTGCGACCGTCGAACAGCGGGGTCTTACCCTCGCGACTGATCTGCGGCACGAGAGCATCAAGCGTCTGCTTGCCGAAACGGCTCTGGTGCTTGAGCTGCATATTGCGGTTGGCGGCCTCGAGTGCGTCGGAGATCTCGTACTCGCGAGCGCCGTCGAACACCGGCGTGGCAACGGTCATGGGACCCTCAACCGGAGCCTTTTGCTTGGGATCGTCGGACCAGCCGACGAACGCAGCCCATCCAAGATGAGTCTCAAGAAGCTGACCGATGTTCATTCGCGACGGCACACCAAGTGGGTTCAGGATGATGTCGACCGGCGTACCGTCAGCCAAGAACGGCATGTCCTCGATCGGAAGGATCTTGGAGATGACACCCTTGTTGCCGTGACGTCCGGCGAGCTTGTCGCCCTCTTGGATCTTGCGCTTCTGTGCCACATACACACGAACGAGCTCGTTGACGCCGGGAGACAGATCGTCGCCCGCGTCGCGGCTGAACGTGCGTACAGAGATGACGCGTCCGGTCTCACCGTGCGGGACCTTGAGCGACGTGTCGCGAACCTCACGAGCCTTCTCGCCGAAGATGGCGCGCAGAAGGCGCTCCTCGGCAGTAAGCTCGGTCTCGCCCTTCGGGGTGACCTTTCCGACAAGAACGTCGCCCGGGAACACCTCGGCGCCGATGCGGATGATGCCTTCCTCGTCGAGGTTGGCAAGCACGTCCTCACCGACGTTGGGTATCTCGCGAGTGATCTCTTCCGGCCCGAGCTTGGTGTCACGAGCTTCGACCTCGTACTCCTCGATGTGAATCGAGGTCAGGAGGTCCTCCTTGACGATGCGCTCGGAAAGGATGATCGCGTCCTCGTAGTTGTAACCTTCCCAAGGCATGAAGGCGACCATGAGGTTCTGGCCAAGGCCCAACTCGCCCATCTCGGAAGACGGACCGTCGGCAAGCACGTCGCCGACCTTGACCTCGTAGCCCTCACGCACGAGCGGCTTGTGATTGATGCACGTGCCCTGGTTCGAACGCATGAACTTGGGCATGTGGTACTCGTCGATAGTGTGATCCTCGGCGCGCACGACGATCTTGGCTGCGTCGACGTACTCAACCACACCCGAACGCCTGGCCAAGATGATCTCGCCCGTGTCGATCGCGGCGCGATGCTCCATGCCCGTGCCGACCAGCGGCGCTCTCGGACGCAGAAGCGGCACTGCCTGACGCTGCATGTTGGAACCCATGAGGGCTCGGTTCGCGTCGTCGTGCTCGAGGAACGGAATCAGGGCCGTAGCCACGGACACCATCTGCCGAGGAGACACGTCCATGTAGTGGACTCCGGGAGGCTCAACCTCTTCAGGCTCGCCACCCTTGATACGACAAAGGACGCGCGGGTTGGCGAACTTGCCCGACTTGGCGTCGAACGGCTCGTTGGCCTGCGCGATGACGAAACGCTCTTCGACATCAGCGGTGAGATACTCGATCTCATCGGTGACCTTACCCTTCACAACCTTGCGGTACGGCGTCTCGATGAAGCCGTATGGGTTGATGCGCGCAAAAGTCGCGAGTGAGCCGATAAGGCCGATGTTCGGGCCTTCAGGCGTCTCGATGGGGCACATGCGGCCATAGTGGCTGGGATGTACGTCGCGAACCTCGAAGCCGGCGCGCTCACGAGACAGACCGCCAGGCCCGAGTGCGGAGAGGCGACGCTTGTGCGTCAGTCCCGCGACCGGGTTGGTCTGATCCATGAACTGAGACAACTGCGAGGAGCCGAAGAACTCCTTGATGCTCGCCACGATGGGGCGGATGTTGATAAGTGACTGAGGCGTGATCTCTTCAACGTCTTGGGTCGTCATACGCTCGCGCACGACGCGCTCCATACGAGCCAGCCCTATGCGGAACTGGTTCTGAATGAGCTCGCCGACGCTGCGGATACGACGGTTGCCGAAGTGGTCGATGTCATCGATATCGTATCCCTCGGCACCTTCCCAAAGCTTAACGAGATACTGCACGGCCGCGAGGATATCCTCATTGGTGAGCGTGGACTGAGAGTCGGGCATATCGACCCCGAGCTTCTTATCCAACTTGTAACGACCGACCTTGGCCAGATCGTAGCGCTGGGGGTTGAAGAACAGACCCTCCAACAGCGAACGTGCTGACTCGACCGTCGGCGGCTCGCCGGGACGAAGACGCTTGTAGATCTCCAGAAGCGCCTCTTCACGGTTCTCCGTGAAGTCGCGGTCCAAAGTGATCTTCATGCACTCAGAGTCGCCGAAGAGCTCCAGTATCTCCTCGCGGGTCTCGGCGATACCAAGAGCCCTGAGAAGCACGGTGACCGGCTGCTTACGCTTGCGATCGACGCGCACCGAAACGATGTCGCGCTTGTCGGTCTCAAGCTCGAGCCATGCACCGCGTGCGGGAATGACCTTCGCGGTGTAGTTGGTTTTGTCGGTGGTCTTATCGTCCTCAGCGGCGTAGTACACGCCGGGGGAACGGACGAGCTGGGAGACTACGACACGCTCGGTGCCGTTGATGACGAAGGTGCCGCGATCGGTCATGAGCGGGAAATCGCCCATGAAGACCTGCTGCTCCTTTATCTCACCAGTCTCCTTGTTGATGAATCGCACCTCAACGAAGAGCGGCGCTTGGTACGACATATCCTTTTCTTTGCACTCCTCAACGGAGTACTTGGGATCGCCGAACTCATGCGCACCGAACTCGACGGCGAGCGTTTGCGTGAAGTCTTCGATTGGAGAGATGTCCGCGAAAGTCTCGCGCAGTCCCTCTGATAGGAACCAGTCAAAACTGTCGCGCTGTATCGCAATGAGGTTCGGTACTGCAAGAATCTCGGGAATCTTTGCGAAAGTGCGGCGCTGCCGTATAACGGCGGGGGAACCTTGTCTGCCGGGCACCAGGCGATTCCTCCTTCAAGGCGTAGAGGTGATACGAAGAGTCGCAAATGATAAAGATACCCAAGCGAGCGACTTGACGCAAGGGCATGTTTCTGGTTAGCGAGGCGGGTAGTGGCCGAGTCCACACGCGGACCCGGCCACGAACCCCACCTGCTTCACCGCCTAGGCGGTGCAAACAGTAGAACCGAAACTACTTGACCTCGACCGAAGCGCCGGCCTCCTCAAGCTTGGCCTTCGCCTCCTCGGCCTTGTCCTTGGCGACACCTTCGAGAACGGCCTTGGGGGCACCGTCCACAACATCCTTGGCTTCCTTGAGACCCAGCGAGGTCAGCTCACGCACGACCTTGATGACCTGGATCTTCTTGTCGCCAGCGCCGGTGAGGACCACGTCGAAGGCGGTCTGCTCTTCCTCGGCGACAGCCTCGCCAGCTGCGGGAGCAGCGGCGGCGGCCACGGGAGCGGCCGCGGAGATACCGAAGACCTCTTCCATGTCCTTGACGAGCTCAGCGAGCTCAAGTGCCGGTGCGTTCTTGACCCACTCGAGTACTTCTTCTTTGGTGATGTTAGCCATCTGTCTTTCTCCTCTTTCTCAATCCGTCCGCAGCCGACATCGGGTCGGTGCGATTCAGTTTCATTACCTGGATCTAAGCAGCGGCCTTCTGATCTGCCACGGCCTGGAGTGCGCGCGCGAACGAAGTCGCGGGTGCATTGGCCATGTACATCAAGCCGCGAATCGGGTTGAGCATCGAACCCATGAGCTTGGCGATGAGTTCCTCGCGGCTCGGCAGTGCAGCAATGGCTTTGATTCCAGCGGAATCCACCACTGCGTTTTGGACAAGACCACCCTTGAGCTCAAGAGAGTTGTGCTTCTTCTTGAAGTCGACGAGTGCCTTGGCAGGAGCGACAGGGTCGTCGCCGGCGAACACGAAAGCCGTTGGGCCCTGAAGGAACTCGCCCAGATCAGGAAGTGCAAGTTCGCGAACAGCTATCTCGGTGAGGGTATTCTTGTAGACCTTGACCTCGCCGCCGGCCTCGCGAACCTTGATGCGAAGTTCCTGCATCTCTTTGACGGTGAGGCCGCGAAAGTCGGCCATGATCACACCGCCAGCAGCGGTCAGCCGTCCCTTGATCTCAGCGACTACGTCGCCCTTTGCCTGTGTCGGCATATAGAACA
>JAHIQC010000197.1 GCA_018902765.1 Actinomycetota bacterium
GGGGGGGGGTTAGTGGGGGAATCGGTTGAAGTACCTCGGCCGGTAGTTGCGCTCAATGCGATTTGTATGGCTTGTGTCATCGGATCCCTCGCACTGGTGAAACTGGGCACGTGGTCTCTCGTCGAGTTGATCGCCTACAGGCACTTCTCACCTGAGGTCTTTCTCAACCTCGTGCCATTCGCTCTCGCACTCGTCGCGCTAGGAGCATCCGTTGCCGGACTAAGACGAAGGCGTCGAAAGCTCGGATGGCTTCTGCTAGCGATGGCGACTTTGTCGCTAGCAGCGACAGTTGCTGTCATGGGCGGCGCGCTCTACATCAGCTCGCCGCTCCGAACAGGATCGGCTGGTCTCGTCGGCGCTGACGAGGGCAGCAAGTTTCCCATCGACTCCACGCTTCATGCGACCGTGCCGTCTGGCTGGGTGGCTGAGGTGGATACTTCGGATGGCGGAGCCGAGTTTCTATTGATGACACCGCTTGACGGTGCGCTCTCGGGTATGGCTAGCCTAGGTGATCGAGTAATTACTTTCAGCCGCCTGCCTTCGGGCACCAAGCCGGATAGACTTCTGGAGCTGATGAGCGAGCGTTCACAACTCATCACGATGACTGTTGAGCAGACCATGGTGAGTGGCGTCGTCGTTCGGGATGTACCGAGACCGAACCTGGAGAACAATGGAACCGTCGATTCCCTAGAGATCGTCATCCATGACGATCCCGCTGTCTTGGTCTCGGTCGACCTGTTTAGGACCGATGTGACGGCCGAGGCCCGCGGCGATGACGCTGCATACCTCCGGTGGTTCGTTGACTTCATTCGGCTCGAGAGCTGACAACGTTCGCCTAACCCGCGCTTCCACACCGACGCGCGCATGATGTCGCATAATGAGAGCGCAAGCGCGCGGGTGAAGCGCAAACACGTTAGCCCGACATGGAGCACGATGACGTCTACTGAGCCAGCTGAGCACAATGAGTATCAAGTCAGACAGGCTCATGAGGAGCGGGTCGCGGTGGCGCTGGCTCGTCTCGGTTGGATCACTCCGATATGGATCCGCAAGAACGAGGCGGAGTCTTTACTAGGCGACGGCAATCCCGACGAGGTCGATGCGGCGTTCGTGGAGTACTACTCGAATGAGGGTTTCACTCGCTACGAACGTCTTATGAGAGAGCTTCCAGCCGCGAACAATCGCCAGTGGGCAAGTCTTATCCGACAGATGGACGCGGCCTACCGCCGTGACGACCACGCTATCGTAGTGCCAGCAGCGTTCGTCGTGCTCGAGGGAGTTCTGACACGTGGACAAGACAACGGCCCGAACCTTCGGGACATTGTTAGCAAGCGCGTTCCCGGGCCGCCAGAAGGGTACTCGTTGCACCGTGTCATGTGGTTGGCAGCGAGTGAATTGATCGGGGGCCTCTATGCCCATCACGACTTCGACGGCGACGCCCCGCCGACGCTCAACAGGCACTGGATTCTGCACGGTCGCGCCGCCTCTGACTGGTCTCAGGCAGACAGCCTCCGGCTTCTGCAAGCGTGCTACGTTGCCTCGTACCTTGCGTTGAATGCGGGCTAACCCGCGCATCAACCTGATGCGCGCGGGTCCTCGGCTAGAATGAATGCAATCGCGCACAGGTTATGCGCAAACACGTTAGCCCGAGTCACGGGAACGCTGGGGGAGTGTCAATGGATTCAAGACCGCTGAGCGAGCGTGAGCTTCGCGACGAACTCGCGGTCCATGTAGGATTCCTGCTGAGTTCGGCGCGCGCCTACGATGCGGGCGATTCGGTAGAAGTCCGGAGGCTCGCGGGTGAGATGAGAGCACTCAGCGAGCCGCCGCTCGGACTTCGCGAATCGGTCGATTGGTATGACACCTGCCACGCGTACACGGTCGCCAACGCGCTTCCGCATTATGGCTTGCTTTCCGTCAGGCACCACGAGGTGTTGCCAGCGTTTGACGCCAAAGGTGAGTCGCGACGCTTTGTGCCCTGGCGGCAGTGGTGCGACGCGGTTGTCTTGAGCGACGGTCAGGGTGGGACTCTGACGCGGTGGGAGTTGCTCCGCACGATGGCGGACAAGCAGGCTGCCCACGTTGATCTCCGTCTTCCCGAGCTCTACGCGAGTTTGCGCGATTCGGACTCGGCGGCGTATCGCTCGAATGGTGGCCTGCTGGTCTTCTCGTTTCGCCGCGACGGCGATCCGCTGCCGCGAGAGGGAGAGCTGCTGCCTGAGCCAGTGGCACCTAGCGTTAGACAGCTGGCTCACGAGGTATTGGTCTCGCTCGCGATGGCGCGGCCGGATCTGTTCGCGGAAGGGGACCTCTCCGGCGTCCTGGAGGCTCGACCCGGACGGTTTGGGATTCGAAACGTCTTCATGCCTCGCGAGTTGGTCGCGGATGCGCCGTTAAGCATGTGCGTTGCGCGTGACGTTAGATCATTGGACGGCGATAGCCTGGGCTGACCGGGCTAACCCGCGCTTCAACTCGACGCGCGCATGATGTCGCATAATGGAAGCGCAAGCGCGCGAGTTAAGCGCAAA
>JAHIQC010000198.1 GCA_018902765.1 Actinomycetota bacterium
AAACGATGCCGGTCCTACACCCAAGATTGTTGGAAGGAGTGTTGGAAATTGCGAGTTTCTGCTGCTCCCGCACCCACGCTCACCTGCCCAAACACGCAAACAGCGGGAGAGTTCTCGCTTCCGTGTAAAGGAAGCACTCTCCCGCTGAGTTAATCGCCCGCTATGGGTTCTACGCGCCGACACGCCAAGGGCGCATCGTACGTTGCCGCTAGTGGCAACGCAAGCAGTCTACCTCACCGGGCCAATCCGGATAACCGGAATGGCACGAATCGCAGCTCACCGAGCTGTTCCAGTACGCGCCGTTATGGTCGGGGGCCATGCCGGTGTGGATCGCCGTGTGACACGCCCCTTGTTGGCATGTCTTGTTCCAGGTCCCGATGGTGCTGGCCGGGCTGGCTCCCGCATGGCATGCCGAGCAGCGATCGGCGTGGGTGGTGACCAGGTTCGCGCTGTGGCACAGAGAACACTCGACAAACGTGCTCCACTCAGACCCATGGTCCCAGTCGCTCGGCCCAGCGCCCATCAGCACATAGTCCGCCCCGAGTGTTGCCGCGTGGATAGTCGCTTCGTTGCCATGCGGCGAGGCGGCCTCGTGACACGAGGTGCAGGCCTTGTCGTGAGTGGTAATAGCAGTGATGACCTTCGGGGCGACAGACTTGTGGCACGAATCGCACGTCAGCGCCGTGCCTGCGTTGATGTGAATGGAAGTGAGGCTAGTGCCCGAGTGGCATTCTGCGCCCGTGCAGGCGACGGATACTGTCGCTGCATGTTGGAGTTCGTGGTCCACTCCCGAGTGGCAACTGGCACAGTCTGCGGTCTTGGTCCCGTTGCCGGGATTGGTGTGGCAGATCGCGCACTTCTCGAGGTTCGCCATCGCGCCGTGAGTGGTGGCGAGATCCGAAGTGTGGCATACGGTACATGCGGCACTCGCTGCGGTAATGGTGTGACCGGCCGCATAGCCTGCATGAGTCGTCCCGCTATGACACGCCGGGGTGCAACTTGCGCCTGATGTGGCGGTGTTGACCGCCGGGTTGCCGTGGCAGAGCCCGCACGCGTTGGTGAGACCCGGGTTGACGGTGCCCGGTCCGCCGTAAATCGCGTGAACGACCGGAAGACTGCGCGATGAATCGTGGCAGCCCAGGCCGAAGCACGAAATCGTGGTCGGTGACGCATGCTTCGCTGCGGCCTGAAGATGGTAATCGGCGCCCTCGGCCGTGTGGCATGCAGTGCAGCTCTTGTCGGCGCTTGCGAGCGCGGCGATCACGTTGGGGTTCGCTGACTGGTGGCATGACTCGCACGTCAGTGTCGTCCCTGAGTTGATGTGGAAGTCCGAGATGTTGGTGCCGGTGTGACAGCCGCTGCCCGAACATGCGGGTGTGATGGTGGCATTGTGGCGCGCATAGTGATCGGCCGAGTCGTGACAGGTGCCACAGGCTGTGTTGCCGGCCGCGATTGCGTCCTTGACCCTCTGCGTCGCGCTCGGCGAGTGGCACAGATCGCACTGGTACTTGATGGTCGCTTCTGAAGGGTACTTGCCATGCTCGGTCACGAGCGACTCCGAGTGGCAAGGGCCGCAGTCCGTGGTCGAAACGTGCGCTACGGCCGTTGTCGAGTCGGTGTGGCGCGCTATGTCGGGATAGGTCGCGTTGTGACAGTCGGTGCACATGAAGGGCCCGGCTCCCCAGCCAGCATCGCCGGCGTGATCGAACTGGTGACATGCGGCCGCCGGATTCACGATACCGTCGCCCATACAACCGGCGACGGTCGGAACCGAGCCGCCATGCCTGATCGGGTCGGCGTAGGCGCGCGTGTGGCAGCGTGAGCAGCCGGAGATCGGATGAGCCGCCGGGTAGGTCCCGTGGCAGGTATCGCACTCCCCGCCAGTGGACATGGGCGGCTGCACCTTGAAACGCCAGGTCTTGGAGACTGTGGCTCCAAGCGAGTCACGAGCTGTGAACGCCATGTTGTGCCAACCAACCGAGATGGTCGCAGCAACGCTGTGAGTGAAGGTCCTTGTTCCGGCCGCGTAGGTCGTGGGAAGCGTCACACCATCGATCGTCATGCTCGAGGACAGGGGCGTGGTCGCCGAGGTCCAGCTCGCGGTGATGGCCGAAGGAGATGCCGCGAGTACCGCACCTGATGCCGGGGATACCGAGCTTATCGTCGGCGCGGTGCCGTAGGTGAACGTACGTGTGAAGGTCGACACGCCGAGGGAACTCGTGACGGTCGTGACCACAGTATTGGTGCCCATAACCACCTGCGATGTCCGGAAGTAGCCGATGATTCGGGCCACCGTATAATCGGTGACAACCCAGTAGTACTCCTCGGCGTCATCGTCGTAGTAGGTGTAGCCGACCGTGCGGTCGATGCCCACAAAGCTCGCCTTGACGCCGTTTAGCGTGACGGTCGCGCTCACGATGGGTGCGGCGTCGTCGGCAGTGACGAAGATCGCCGTCGGCTTGATGAGCACTGCGACTCCTGCTGCGGGCGTGGGTGCTGTCCACACAGCGGTGTTGAGCGCGAAGGCCGCACTTGCGCCGCCCATGAAGACCGAAACTGTGAGGCACACAAGCGCAATGCCCCTGAGTGTGTTCGCGCGGCTGATAAATAGCCCGATTCTCACGTAATTCCCCCGTCGATGGACGCCACATCCTAGAATTCCAAGCCGAACCCATCAGGTTCCGCAAGGTTTCAATAGTCACTGTAATCCCGTCGGAACGCTCCGCGCAACGGTGCCGGCGCGAGCTCCCCTACTCGGTCAGCTTGAGCTGCAACTCCTCGGCGGTGCTTTGAGCCTTGGCGGCGTCGTGCTCGCGGCCCACCTGTTCGTAGGCGATGGCGAGGCTCCCCCATCCCGGAATCGAGTCCGGAACGAGGGCCACAGCCCGCTCGTAATCGACGACCGCATCCTCCCATCGGCCCATGCCTGCCAAGGCGCTGCCGCGGCCGATCCATAAGGAACCGTTGTTCGGGTCGAGCGTCATGAGCGCGCCATAGCGGCCGCGCGCCTCCTCGAACAACGCCTGGTCGTTTCGCACCAAACCAGCCGCCAGGACAAGATCCGCGTGCTCTCGCTGCAATCGGGTGTCATGTGGGCTGAGAGCCTCCGCCGCCTCGAACGCCCGGATCCCGGATTCGTATACATCGGGATCACCCTTTGGCCCTTGCAGCTGCAGAAGTGCGGCGTGCCCCTCGGCCCACAGGAACATCGGATCCCAAGGCGCGGCCGCCTGCGCCCGGTCGAACTCATCGGCCGTGCGTGTCGTTGATGCGCCCGCCTGCGCCAACTCGAGCCCTTCTGCCATCGCGCGATCAGCAGCCAACACGCCGAGGAGTGCCGCCCCGACGGCCAGCGACAGCCCGACTGCCAGCCACAAGCCGAGCGTCCCCCCGCGGGCGAACCCGTCACGCTTCGTCGCGGGCGATGCCGCAGGCGCGTCCGGCGCCACAAATAGCGTGGCGAGCAGCGCACTCGTGAAGAACAGTACTCCGGTATCAGGCGTGAGGTAGTGAAATCCGGTGGCCACGATCCCGCCCGCGAGCGATGAGAGCGTCGCCGCGACAGCGATTCGATCCGCGCCGGCCCGATCGCCCGCACGGGCCGCACGCGCGCCACCGACGCCGATGGCGACGAACCAGCCCGCAAGTGCGATCAGCGTGAGCGGACCGCGCTCGGCGAGCGTGTTCACGAACAGATCGTGCGCGTCGGTGACCACCTGGGGGTCGGCGCTATCGGCCGAAAGCTCAGCTCCTCGGTAGAGAGGGTAGGCGAACCTGAATGTGTTGGGGCCCCAGCCGAGCACGGGTCGGTCGACGCTCATCCGAATCGCCGAGGACCACACGGAGCGCCGCCATGCGGCTGTCCCTGAGTTCGCGTCCAGCGCGCTCGAGGCGCGCGAGGCGAGTGTCGGGGCCACGAGCATCACAGCCACCGCGCCCACGACCGCGATCGCGGCCGATGCGAGCGCGACCCGGCGACGGGCTGCCGGCGTCCACGCGGGCGCCTCGAGGGCCACCCACACGAGACCGGCGACGGCCGCCGCGAGCCACGCACCGCGCGATGAGGTCCCGATCAAGACGACTACTGCCAGGCCCAAAGCGATGCCCGCCGCGACGCGCCACGCTCCACGCGCCTCCCGCGCCAAGCGCAAGACATACGGCGACGCGATCACGAGCCAAAGGCCCAGGTTGGAGGCGTTACCCAGCGTCGAGCGCGCCCGAGCAAGGTCCAGGCCCGCGCGATACGAGACTGGATCGAGCCCAAGCATCTGGGCAAGCCCGTAGGCACCCACGGCGAGCATCGACACGGTGAGCGCTCGGCCGAGCAACCCGAGCACGTCATCCCCTGCAAGCGCCACCGCCCCAGCCGCAAGGATCAGCGACCCTAGCAGCGCCACGACGCCTTGGTACTCCGGATAGCTCCCGAACACTGAGGCGCGTACATCGAGCGAACTGAGCGTCGCCAGCAAACTCAGCAACACATACCCGCCGAGGAACCAGCTGGCCTTCGACACCGCAAGAGCCCGGATCGCTCCGCGCGCCCGAGCGGGCTCCAGCGCCATGCCGGCAAGCACGGCCGCAACCGAGAATGCGAGCAAAGCGGCCTTGGCTGGCCCGAACGGGTTGTAGCCACCCGAAGACATGATCGCGGGAACCACCGCGCACCCGGCAACCACGCCGGCAGCGATCAGGGACCCAGCGATGCCAGCAGTTCCCAAACGCGAAAGCCCAGACCCGCGAGAGGACTTGTTAGTCGAGCGGGTGGACATTGCTCACGACAGGCAGAAGGGTCTCGCCACGCTCAATAAGAGTCAGGGTCGCCCGGTACGAGCCGCCCACCTCAACCACCTCTCCGGCGGACAGCACTAGCAGCACGTTGCGGCCGGCAAGATCAGGTGCCTTGGC
>JAHIQC010000199.1 GCA_018902765.1 Actinomycetota bacterium
TCTGCCTGAAGTACTCGATGGTTCGCCGGAGCCCCGCATCGAGTGATGTCGTGGCCTCCCAGTCTAGGGTCTTCCTAGCGAGGGTGACATCAGGCCGCCGCTGAGTGGGGTCGTCTCCGGGCAGTTCGCACCGAACCAGTGTGGAACTGGATCCAGTAAGCTCGATAACCTTCTCTGCGAGCTCCTTGACTGTGAACTCATTCGTTGCACCGATATTGATCGGACCGACGACCTCGTCGGGGGTGCCCATCATTCTCACCATCGCTTCAATCAGGTCATCCACATAGCAGAAGCAGCGAGTCTGATCACCCTCGCCAAAGATGGTGATATCGTCTCCACGGAGTGCCTGCATAATGAAATTGCTAACCACGCGACCGTCATTTGGATGCATGCGCGGACCGTATGTATTGAAGATGCGAACGACCTTGATGCTCAGATCATGCTGACGCCGATAGTCAAAGAACAGAGTCTCCGCGCATCGCTTGCCCTCGTCGTAGCAGCTTCGGATGCCGATTGGATTGACCCGACCCCAGTACGATTCGGGTTGAGGGTGGACCGTCGGATCTCCGTAAACCTCACTCGTTGAAGCCTGTAGTATCCGTGCCTTCACCCGCTTGGCGAGTCCAAGCATGTTGATGGCTCCGTGAACGCTCGTCTTGGTGGTCTGAACGGGATCGAACTGGTAATGAACCGGAGAAGCCGGGCAAGCCAAGTTGTATATCTGATCCACCTCAACATAGAGGGGAAACGTCACGTCGTGCCTCAGCAACTCGAAGCGAGGATTCGGAATCAGGTGCGCGACGTTGTCCTTCGTGCCGGTGTAGAAGTTGTCCACGCAAAGCACGTCGCAGCCGTCGTCAAGCAGCCGCTCGCATAGGTGCGAGCCAAGAAACCCCGCGCCACCAGTCACCAGAACACGCTCAGTTCGCGAGTCTCTCATCCTGAGTCCTCCCTGCATCTGCAAGCCAACATTTCAAGCGCTAGTAGGCGCCCTCGGGAAGCAGCACGACCGGAACCGTACGAACCAGCAAAGACATATCCAATACCACCGACCAATTCTCGATGTAGTAGAGATCCAGCTGGATCATCTCGTCGAATGTTAGACCAGAGCGTCCCGAGACCTGCCACATACCCGTAAGTCCCGGTGGGACATCATGTCGCCGACGCTGCGCAAGAGTGAGATCCTTCGTCTCGTATGTCGGAAGGGGGCGCGGACCTACGAGACTCATCTCACCCTTGAGGACATTCAACAGCTGCGGGAACTCATCGAGTGAGTACTTTCGCATTAAGCGACCGACCGAGGTGACCCTCGGATCATCCTTCATCTTGAAGATGGGCCCATCTGCTTCGTTTTGCTCCGAAGCCAACTTGGCATGCAGTTCGGGCGCGTCAGCGCTCATGGACCGGAACTTGAACATCTTGAACTCCCGCCCGTCACGGCCCGTGCGAGGCTGCATGAAGAACACAGGTCCAGGCCCGGACAATTTGACGGCGACGCCAAGGATCGCCCACAGAGGAATGCCAACAAGCACAACAGCACCCGCTACAAGCAAGTCGAACACACGCTTGATATACAGGTTCGTGCGAGAGAGGGACACGCCCTTGACCACTACAAAAGGCACACCACTCGCCTCTCGGACCATGACACGACTAGTTGTGACCTCAAGAAGACCAGCCGACAGATACACGTCTACCTCAAGCAGTCGGATGCTGGCAATCATCCGTGCCACGCCCTCATCACTGAATGCTGAGACTGCAATGATCACCGTGTCGATAGCGCGTTCCGGCACAACGCGCTCAAGATCGGCGCTCTCGCCGAGACACTCGAGATATCCGCGAATCTGATCAGACCCTTCGGAGGAATCTTGTCCTGCTAGATAGCCAACTAGTGCCAGACCAGACGATGCGTCCTTGAGTAGCCGCATCTTTATGTGTCTCGCCTCGGCGTTTGATCCGACCAACAGTGTTGGCCTCAACAAGCGCCCCCGTCGGCGTGCCCGAGAGACGGTCAGCCTCATGGCGGCACGCCCAGCGCAGACCGCAACGACTCCAAGGATCCATGCCAGTAGCGTCCAGCCACGCGCAAAACCGTGCAACTTGAGGGAATACGTCACGAGAATGATCACCACAACGCCCAAAGAAACCGCACGTATCGCTCGTGTGTATTCCTCCGAACCCCAGAATATGCGATTCAGATCATACATCCGCTCCCACCAGAAGAGGAGCAACCATACGATACAAAGGACAGCAGCCAAGAGAAGGTATGGAGCCGTACGGGCGCTGCTTTCGAAGGAAATGTCACTGGTTAGGGTTCCCCAACGTATCTGAGTAGCCAAAAGCGTGGCAAACAGAACTGCGCATACATCAACCAAGAACACCGCGAGTCGTAGATATCGCCGACGCAACCGCCGATTCATGAAATCTCCAGGAGCCCCACCGTTGTTCACTACTACTCTCCTTGCGCCCCGGGGCGATGAGGTAAGAATCGTTCGCGGATAACCTGCGCACCCAGCTTGACAAGGTAGGCAGGGTTATTGAAAACATATCGTCGCCACAGCCGCCTTGGTTCTTGGATCAGGCGGTATAGCCACTCAAGACCCATGCGCTGCATCCATCCGGGAGCTCTGCGCAACTTCCCGGAATGGTAGTCGAATGCGGCACCGACACCCAACATCACCGCATGGACTCTTCCACGGTGTTCTGCCAACCACTTCTCTTGCTTGGGGGCA
>JAHIQC010000200.1 GCA_018902765.1 Actinomycetota bacterium
TTCACGTGCCATGCGTGTACGAAATGCGCGGACACAGCCCGCAACTTGCCGAGACCCGTTTGAGTCAAGTGACGCATTGCATGCAGCGTGAGCTGCGGCTATGCACCGCGGAACGAGACGAGTTGACCTCCGTTGGAACCCGCAGGTCAGGTTTCGAATTCCCTTGGGGGCACCATATTTCCGCAGGTCAGCGACCTGTGAATCCCTGAAGCGTGCTTGAAATCGGGCACCAAATCGTGTCGTTCTGAGGACCATGCTGAGGGCAAAACCCCAGCTCAGAGGCGATTTCGGCCCAATCTTGGTGCCCAAACATTCCTGTTGTTGAGGTTTGGGCCGTCGACAGCGGCTGGTGCCCGATTTGGTGCCCAAAGTGAGATGGCATAAGAACGACCACAGTTGTCGACAAGTACGGTAACTCATATGCCACGCGGGAGCCATCGCGCCGGGGCAACTTGGGGCGAAAGGCCCCGGGTGATCCTTGTTACCTTGTCGTCAGCGTCTCAATCACCGCATCCACGCCATGCCCTTCGACGCTCTCGTCAATCGCCACAAATCGAACGCCAAGCGGCTCGAGCAGCTCCATGAGCAGTTCCATGTGCACCCCCGGCTTTGGGGCCCGGCCGGTGTCGCGCAGCGTCTCGGCCCATGCTTCTGGCTCGTACTCGCCGCCCCAATCACCCACGGCAGAGTGCGCCACTCCGCACGTGGGACTGCCGTCCACGCCAACGAGCCCCACGATCTGGTAGCCACAGCGCTGATACTCCTCCACTTGGGCGAGCGTGTCGCGCGCGAGGGCCGTGCAATGCTCGACGAATGGGACGCTCTCGTACTGTTCGCGGGTCTGGCCCCAGCGCCGCATCCCGAGTGCGGTCATCTCGGCGCATGGCATCTGGATGATGCCAATGCCCTCGTTGGCAAGGCGCGCGACTAGGGGGTGGACTCCCGCGTACTTTGCGAGGCCCTCGACTTTGGAGTTGGCGTTGAGTAGACAGTGGCACACGATTGCGATCTTGCGACCGCGCGTGTCGACCGGCATCGGCATCATGCCACCGCCGCGTCGACGATAGCGGTGACGCTGGCTTCGGCATCGGCCGCTTCCTCACCGAAGTCGGTGTCGGGGAACAGTCCTGCGACGAAGGTCGCCTTGAGCACGGACACCTCAACACCGTCGGCGTCCTCGCGCACGACGATCGGACACGGCAAGTGCAGAGCCAGGTGAGGATTCGCCAAGACCATCGCAGTCGCGAACTTCGACTGGCAGATCTCGACGATGGTCAAGCCGCAGTCCCAGTCGAAACCCTTCTTCTCGAAGCGCGCCTTCATGTCGTGGGTCGCGAGAACCACCCACCGAGCATCCTCGGCGGCCTTCTCCAGTGCCTCGACCGTATTTGTGAGCGATGCGTTCGAGCGCTGCACGTACGCCATCTCAGTCATGACGAGCTCCTCACATGGTTGGTAGGCGTTCCTGATGGCGCGCAGGAGCTGCACCTTGTCGACGGCCGCGTGGCCGAGCGAGACACCTCGCCCCCAGAGGTACGGGCGGCGCGCGAGCCGAGCACGCCCGGAGATACCCTACTCGAGATGCGCGCGGTCACGCACCGATACTCCGAGTACTCCGGCATTGAGGATGTCGATCTCGTCGTTCGCGCCGGCGAGTCGGTCGCGCTTCTCGGCCCGAACGGCGCCGGCAAGACCACGTTGATGAAGCACGTCAACGGACTGCTCCGACCGCAGTCCGGCACGGTGCTCATCGGCGGGGAGCACATCGCCCGGCGTCCCGTTTGGGAGATCGCGCGGGACGTGGGGATGCTGTTCCAGAACCCCGACGATCAGATCTTCAACCGTGTAGTTGAGCAAGAGGTTGCCTGGGGTCTGCGCGCCCGCGGCATATCCGCCATGGACGCGTCGCGCGCCGCGCTGCGCGCGCTGGGGGAACTCGGCATCGAGCACCTCGCCGCCGAGAACCCGCATGAGATTACCGCCTCACAGCGTCAGCTGGTCGCGTTTGCTTCGATCCTCGTGGTGGACCCGAAGCTCTTCGTGCTCGACGAACCCACCAAGTCGCTCGATGCCCGCGCTGCCGAGGTCGTTGCCGCGGCAATCGATCGTCGGCTGTCGCGGGGAGCCGGCGTCCTGCTGGTTACGCACGAGCTCGACTTTGCGCGCCGCCTTGCTGATCGCAGCGTCGTCCTGGTGGATGGCGCGATCATCTGGGCGGGGGCGACGGAGGAACTCTCGGGCGACGCCCAGCTGCTCGCGTCAGCGAGACTTGTCGACAGATTCGGGCGACAGGGTGGGCGGTGCGGACGTTACCGCGCACCCCGTTGACGCCCAACTCAAGCCCGCCGGCGAGCGCAAGCGCCGCCAGCAGGTTTCAGGCCCGCAAGAATCTGCAGAGGCAAGCTCAAAGCGGTGAGCGCGGCTGCAGTTACCACGGAGGACGTGCCTGGCGGTGCCGAGACGATGAGACTCGCCGGCAGCCCGGCTGGCCGATGGGCGTGCCAAACGATGCCACGAAACTCACGACGCCGCGGCCAATCCTCTCGGTGAGGGCGACCAGCGGTCGCCGGTCTCATGCCCGCGCTCGATGCGCCGAATAGCCCATCAGCTGCACCGGGAGGATCTCGCGCCTCAATGCACCGAGCGCTAGGCTTGAGCAAACGCCTCGTGCGGTGCCGGATTTGGTGCCCGATTTGGTGCCCAAATACGTGGTGACTATTGGTACTCGTTGGTAGCTATTGGGACTCACCGCAGCTCCGGCGTACCAACGAGTCCCAATAGTCACAAGCACAATCAGGATTCGAATTCCCTTGGGGGCACCAGATTATCGCAGGTCACAGGACCTGAGTAGCCCGATTTCGAACGCGAAATCGGGCTACAGTTGTCTTGGATCCCGCGCCGTCGCTCGGCAATCCGCACGTGCATGTGCAACCCTTAACCGTGTGCCACTCCAACGCCATCCGCCCGGCCGCTGCAAGCACTTGCATGTTCATGCTCTGCGAGTCTATCCTAAGTAAGAAGACTTCCTATTTAGGAGCGACGAGTGTCCGTCCCGCAGGCAGAGATCGATCGTCGGGTCATGCTTCTTACGAATGCGCTTCGCGGTCAGGGGCTGCGCCTCACGCACCAGCGCAGTGAGATCGTCAAGGTCATCGCCAAGACCGACGAGCATCCGGACGTCGAGCAGCTGTACCAGCAGGTACGGGAGACCGTCCCAACCGTCTCACTCGACACCATCTACCGCACGATGGGCACGCTTGCCGACCTCGGCCTTGTCTCACGCGTTTCTGTCGGTTCGGGGCCAACGCGTTACGACGCGAATGCCGAGAGGCATCACCACTTTGTGTGCACCCGGTGCGGGCTCATGGCAGATGTCTCTGACTCCGAGCTCGATGAGCTTCGATCACCTGAGCGCATCTCGGCTCTGGGGGAGGTCGAGTCGGTGGAAGTGCAGTTCAAGGGCGTCTGTCGCACCTGCGCTGCTCGCACGACGACTGTGTCGTAGGAGGACACGGTTCGGGGCGCCTGCGTGCCGAACCACGGAGAGAGGACGATGTCATGGAACAGAACGACAAGAAGCTGACCACAAACGTCGGAGCGCCGGTTCCGGACAACCAGAACGCGATGACCGCCGGTCCCCGGGGGCCGATGCTGCTGCAAGACGTCTGGTTCCTCGAGAAGCTCGCGAACTTCGATCGTGAGGTCATCCCGGAGCGCAGGATGCACGCCAAGGGCTCGGGTGCGTTTGGAACGTTCACCGTTACCAACGACATAACCACGTACACGAAGGCGAAGATCTTCTCGGAGGTTGGGAAGCAGACGGATCTGTTCGTTCGTTTCTCGACGGTGGCCGGCGAGCGTGGCGCAGCCGACGCCGAGCGCGACATCCGTGGCTTCGCCGTCAAGCTCTACACCGAGGAGGGCAACTGGGACCTAGTGGGCAACAACACGCCGGTGTTCTTCCTACGCGACCCGCTGAAGTTCCCGGACCTCAACCACGCCGTGAAGCGCGATCCGCACACAAACATGCGAAGCGCCGGCAACAACTGGGACTTCTGGACCTCGCTTCCCGAGGCGCTGCACCAGATCACCATCGTCATGAGCGACCGCGGTATCCCCGCGAGCTATCGCAACATGCACGGCTTCGGCTCGCACACCTTCTCGATGATCAACGCAGCGGGCGAGCGTCACTGGGTCAAGTTCCGCTGGGAGTGCCAGCAGGGCATCAAGAACCTCACCGATGCAGAGGCCGGTGCGCTCGTCGGCAAGGACCGCGAGAGCCACCAGCGCGACCTGCTCGAGGCGATCGACCGGGGCGACTTCCCCAAGTGGACGCTGCAGCTCCAGGTCATGCCGGAGGCCGACGCCGCGAACATGCCGTACAACCCCTTCGACCTGACGAAGGTCTGGTACCACGGCGACTACCCGCTCATCGAGGTCGGCGTCATGGAGCTCAACCGCAATCCCGAGAACTACTTCGCCGACGTCGAGCAGGCAGCGTTCAATCCCGCCAACATCGTCCCCGGTATCGGGTTCTCGCCCGACAAGATGCTGCAGGGACGGCTGTTCTCCTACGGCGACGCCCAGCGCTACCGCCTCGGCGTGAACCACCACCTCATCCCGGTCAACGCCGCGAAGTGCCCGGTCCACGGCTACAGCCGCGACGGCATGATGCGCGTGGACGGCAACTACGGCGCGACCCTCGGCTATGAGCCGAACAGCTATGGCGAGTGGGCCGAGCAGCCCGACTTCGCTGAGCCGCCGCTGGCGATCGAGGGGGCGGCCGACCACTGGGACTTCCGTGCTGACGATGACAACTACTACGAGCAGCCGGGTAAGCTCTTCCGCCTCATGACCCCCGAGCAGCAGCAGGTGTTGTTCGACAACACGGGCCGCGCGATGGGCGACGCACCGGACGAGGTCAAGAAGCGTCATATCGGCAACTGCCTCAAGGCCGACCCCGCGTACGGGGAGGGCGTGGCTGCCGCGCTCGGCATCGAGCTGAGCGAGGTCGAGGGCTAGCGGAGCGCCTCTCGACTCATTCTCGCTTGTGACGCAGGGCCGCCCATGGTGCGGCCCTGCTGCATGCGTGAGGTCGGGTCTTGCCGCGTCATATTACACGCTCCCGATTTGGTGCCCGATTTGGTGCCCAAATGCATGGTGACTGTTGGTACTCGTTGGTGACTATTGGGACTCGCCGCAGCTCCGTCGTACCAACGAGTCCCAATAGTCACCAATAGTCACAAGCACAATCAGGATTCGAATTCCCTTGGGGCGCAAACCGCCGCTAGGTGACGGGAAGAGCACAACAGGCCACGGCGCGGCGCGCTCGGTGTGCTGGCTGCCGTTGCGGCGCCAGAGCCAATATGCCTCTAGATCCCAATCGCATCCGACAACGTCGCCATCGCCCCGCGCGCCGTCTCTTCCGACAGGTGCCCGTAGATATCGGCCGTGATTGCGATGCTCGCATGTCCGAGCAGCTCCGACACCGCCTTCAGGTGCACGCCGTTCTCAAGCCATGTGGTGGCTGCAGAGTGACGCAGCGTGTGCACTGCAACGTCCGTCAACGCCGCAGCGCTTGCCGCAGCCTTGACCGCGCGAAGGATGTTCTGCGGTTCGACCGTGGTTCCGCTCTCGGTCGTGAACACGTACTCGGACTCGATCCAGACGCTCCCGGCCGCCAACCGCTCGGCCGCCTGCCGTTTGCGATGTGCCTTGATCATCGCAACCACGGAA
>JAHIQC010000201.1 GCA_018902765.1 Actinomycetota bacterium
GCCGCACCTTGTACGACGCGATAGACGAGCTGCCCAGCGGTCCGGCGGAAGCCATCCGCGCGCGCCTCGACGGACTCACGTTCGACCAGATCGCAGAGCAGATGCACAGCAGCCCGGCCTCGGTGAGCCGCCGCATCAGCGAGGGCATCGAACAACTCCGCGCCCGGCTGCTCGAATCACAGCCAGCGATCACCACCGCCAACCTCGCCGCAGCCGCCGCAGCGCTGGCTCATAGACCGACTATGACGCCGACCAGCAGCCCTCGACCCTCAGTACTTCCCGAACCCAAGGCTCCAGGACTGGCGTAGCCCGCACGGACTATTCCGCCGAATACTCGCTCATGACGGGCTACCCGATCGGTGATCCTGGAGGGCCATCACTGAGGAGGGAACACGGCTACGTTGACGAAGCGACTGGTGTAGCCAGCACCCTCCTCCGACTCGTCGAAGAGCTTCCGGTAGAGGCCGACACGGCCAGGGTGACCCACCCGAGTGACTGCCCCCATGTCATCCTGACCACAGATCGAAGCCCCCCGAGTAGGAGCACTGGCATGAATCAGGAAGCGGCGGTACGCCTGACAGTGTTCAAGATGAAGCCGAACGATGCCATGCCATCCCTTGGTGACCTGTCAATCGTGAGAGGCGAGCAAGTAGTGCTGCAGATCGACACCACGTCGCCGCACCTCCTCAGCGCGGCCGGCAGCGCGGTCTGGGACCACATACCGCGCGACCGGATGGAGCAGCTGCTCGCAGCGCTGGAGACGGCGTTCGCTGCTGCTCCCGTCAGCGGCTACGCCGCCGTCGTGAACGTCCCCACTCAGCTGGTGTTTGTTGCCGTCTGGCCATGGGCACAAGACGCCGGACGCCTGGCGCCCAACGCAACCCAGTGACGTTCAGTTCCGAGCCGACCCAAGGGAACCCACCTACCCGGTTGGCATTGGCCTGAAGGCCGACACCAGGCCCTGGGCCGCGTGGGTGGTGCCGGATGCCAGGGACGTGTGGGTGGACTCAGGTCCCTCGCGTGGCTTCGATGAACTCGATCATCGGCTCCAGCCGATGCGCCCAAAACAGTGTGAGGCCGTCAGCTTGGGCCGAAGCGAGGTTGTGCACCTTGAACACCCCGGAGAGAACGGCCGCAGGCACGCAGGTGGCGGTACCGAACTCCTGGATCCACGTCTTGGCCTTGGCTGCGGCGTCGTTGTTGAGCCGCTTCACCGAGTTGGTCGAAGAATTGCTCACCTTGCACTCAGTCGGCATCGCTCGCCCATCCCAAAGGCGAATGACGAGGTCTGCTTTGCGGGTTCCGAAGAGAGCCTCACCGCAGAACTCTCCCGGTGCTGGGAGCATCCCCACGTTGCTGACCGTTCGTCGCGGAACCTCTGTGAAGCCGTTCACGCGCAGCATGTCAGCGACGGTCTGTTCCTGGTCCGTCTTCGCGTTGGTCCGCCTGGACGTTTGAACCTTCTGCGTGGCTATCAGCGCCGCGGTGGAGATGACTGCAGCTGCCCGCTCTGACTCAGTAGGTTCCCGCCCCTCAGCGACCCAGGGGAATCGCTCACGGTCGAGTCCGAGCAGGATGGTGTCGATGACTCGGGTCGCCATCTCCGGCTCGGCACGTAGCCGCGTGGCACTTAGGGTTGCCTCGGCGAGCACCTTGAGGTCGTCCTCGCTAATCGCCGGGGACGCCAAGTAGCGGATGGCCGTGAGCTGAGCTGGCTGCGTAAGGAGCATGACCGCCTGATCGCTCAGAAAGGTCAGGTCTACCGTCCCTTCGATCAGCGTCTCGACTTCCTGCCGATACGCGTCAAAGAAGTCCAGGTACGCCTCTAGCGGCTCCTGCATCCGCTCTTCCCGGAACCGGCGCATCCCCTCAGCAGAGTCTTCTGTGAGCACCTCGTTGGACCATCGCGGCGGAGGAGCTTGTATCATGCTGGCGCTCCGCCGGCGGCGAGCATGTCCAGACTCGGCACCGCGATCCTCTCCATTTCCTTCGGCTCGAACTTCACCAGGCCGCCGGCGTAGGTGCGACCCTCGGTGAGGCTCACAGTCCCATGCAGGAAGGTGGCCAGGCGGTCGAGTATGGCATCGCTCATCTCCTCGCGAGGGTACAGGCCGTGCGCGATGTTGATGTGTCGCGCCCCCGCGTCGTTGCGCACGAAGGCTGGCGAACGACGTGCCATGTAGGTGGCCAAGATCGGTGCGGCCGCTCGAAGCCCGACGCTCCACCACGCCTTGCGGTTAGCCGCGACGTAGCCTTCGTGGACCTTCCTGGACCTTGCGGCTCGCAGGAGCTTGTCTATCTGCTTGCGCTCGAAGACGTCGAGGGTGTCAAGGTCAACAGGGATGTCCACGACACGCCTCAACGCCTCCACTGAGTCCAGCCGCGTGCCAGCTCCGAAGAGCTCACGGGCCTTCGTCACAGCTGGGAACAAAACGCTGTCGGGAAGCTCAGGAGTGGGGCCTCGCTGTACCCAGAAGTCGTTGGCACCCGTCACTGTGCCCCGGTGCACGCGGCACAGTTCACCGAGCTCCACGTAGCCAGTCGGTAGTTTGGGAGTCACTCGCGTCAGGACTGACCACCTGCTGGACTCGGCCAACCGCTGCCTAGAGATGTTCCGTCCCTTGGAGAGCCGGCCGAGATCCTCGACAGTACCCACGCGTCGGATCTTCATACTGTTGGGGCGCTCGCCAATCTTGAAGCACGTGATTGCCCCCGTCGTAGTGGCATCCGCGAACGGAGCTGCCTCAGGGTCCAGAACGTGCAGCGATTGCCCGCCGAGCCCATCGAGGAGGAGTTGCCGAACGAGCTTCCCGTAGTTGACGTCCAGCCACTCGGCTGAGGTGATGAAGGCCCCGTAATCGCCCGCGCGACCGTGCTGGGCTGTTGCCAGGAAGAAGTGGACATGCAGGCCCGCGAGGGTGCTCGCGTCGAGGCCGCGCTCGCGGGCCGTTGCGGTGAGCCACGCCTTCCACTCTGGAGAGATGAGGTGGTGCCGAACGTAGGGAGGATTGCCCAAGTACAGCGTTGGCCCAGCCACCTCGGGCAGAGTCAGAGCACGATAGTCGCCTAGGTGGACGCTGACTCGATCACCCAATCCCAAGGCCGCGACGTTGGCACGCAGCATCAGCGTGGCCAACGGATCAATGTCGGCCCCGTGGAGCGTTGCGTTCCGGAAACGCTTGGCAGCGGCCAGAAGGTAGCGACCCGAGCCCGCGCCGGGATCGACCACGCGCACGGGTTCGCCCTGGTCCGCAGCCCAACGCACCATCGCGTCAATGATCAGGCGTGGCGTGTACGTCTGTCCAAGCGGGCGCCGTTGCTCGGGCGATCGAATTGAGCAGTACATATCTCCGAGCGGATCTTGCCCGCTTCGGATCAGAGCCCTCATCGAACGCACTTCGGAGGTGCCAGGCGCACCTTTCGCGTCATCGGCAAGGGCACGTTCGGTGGGCGAGAAACCACCCGTCTCCTCGGCACCGAGCGCGACAGCGAGCGACACCAGTGAGTCAAGCGAACGACCGGCACCTGGCATGGCAAGGAGTCTCTCAGGAGACTCAGACATCGAATGCTCGCTCCTCGCGAAGTCGGAAGACTCCCCGAGAGACGCGCTCGAAGTAGCGCTGATCCTGGAGTGCGCTGCGATACGAAGATGCGGGCGCAGACCCCACCTTCGGCTCTACGGCCTCCTTGATGGTCGCTGTGGATGCATGACCTCCGTCAAGACCCGCCAGGTATGTCCGCATCGCATCCTTCAACTCGTTGTGAGGCCGGCGCTTGCGCTCAGTCATGTAAGGCTCCGAAAGGTCGACGGTATAGCGTCGACGCTATCAGGCGCCGCGCTGGCCGCTTAGCGACACCCCGAACGGCACGGCACGTCTCCCGGAGTGCAACCCAACGCGACACGCAGACCGCCGCCACGGCGCGTCGCAGTTGGGTACACCCCAGAGCGACACTCCAACAGCTGTCTGGTGTGCGTTCTGGCCCCGCCTTGTGGCTTTCGCCTCTCTATGGCGGCGTGATGCTTGCGCATCATGGCGGGTCGTTCAGCGGAGGCGTCTACCCAGGCGATTATTGAGAGCGCGCCGTGCGGCCCATAGCGCGCAGCGCGAGCAGATGTAGACGCCGGGGGTGCTGCCCAGCTCGGCCATGTGAGTGCGGGGTCGCCCACAGCAGCCGCAGGTAGGCGTGGTGGGCCGATGTGGCACTTCGGATGGCGTGGTCATGTACGCAACAGTGGTTGATTGGCGCGGTTCCCGTCGAGGGCCGGGCGGGTGCTGGCCTCGGAACGTCGTCAGGCACAGCACGAGGTCGGCATCTGGTTGCGGAACAGTCCGGCGACGATGCGCAAGCTCTCAGCCATGGTCAGGTACGGCGCCCAGGTGTCGGCGAGGTCGTCGACGGTCATGCCGGCCCTGATGCGCGGATCGTAGAGAATGTTCATGATGTACTGGTCGTAGATGTCGAAGAAGCCCATCGAGACCTGATCGTTGAACATCGTCCACGGCACCGAATCCGTGTCGTTGATGGGGCCGAGCGACTGCAGCAGCTCCTCATAGGCGCAGTCCAGAAACACGAAGTCGCCGTTGTCGATGGTCAGGATCACGTCCGAGCGCTGGATCTCGTAGTTGTCGTTCTTGCGGAAGCCCGAGAGGCACTGCGGATCGAGCGAGTCGCGGATTTCGCGGGCCTTTTCCTCGCCGTAGAACGAGGTGATCGTCTTCTGAAGATCGCGGTCGTGGACCAGGGTGATGATGGCGTTGGCATCGTCGCGCTTGCTCGCCATCGCGATGTCGAGATGCTGCAC
>JAHIQC010000202.1 GCA_018902765.1 Actinomycetota bacterium
CAGTGATCCAAGCGGCCAAGCACGGCATAGCAATGGACGGCGCGACTGCGTACTGCACCCACCAGCCGTGCGTGCTGTGCGCCAAGATCCTGCTCAACGCCGGCGTGGTCGACATCGCATATCGTGACCCGTACCCCGATCCCCTTTCTGCTGAGTTGCTTGCCGAGGCGGGCCTCATCCCTCGCAGGCTCGCGCCGCCATCGCAAGGTGTCACGCCGCCAGTCGACGGGGGAGACTCGTGAGTGCTCGGCACTACTTGTTCGTCATAGCCGCCGCGGCTTTGGTCACACTTCTCATGACGCCGCTCGTTCGCGCATGGAGCGTGCGCCGAGGACTTGTCGACGAGCCGGGCGGACGCAAGGTCCATACGCATGCGATCTCGCGCTTGGGCGGCATCGCGATGTTCGCGGGCTTCATCGCCGCCGTTGTGGTCGAAGCACTCGGGGAGCGTCAGTTTGGATGGGGAGGCGCGCTTCTGCCGCCGAGCCCCGGCGTGTGGGGCGTGCTGGCAGGGATGGTGGTCATCTTTGCCGTGGGCGTTATCGACGACATCTACACGCTCACTCCGGGCCCCAAGCTGCTCGGTCAGATCGTGGCGGCGGGAATCGTCATCGGCGCTGGTCTGCGGATCGATTTCATCGGCAACCCATTTGGGGGCGGGCTTATCGCGTTGGGCCTGCTCGGTATCCCCGTCACGCTTGTGTACATCGTAGGCTTCACCAACGTCATCAATCTCATCGACGGGCTCGACGGTCTGGCAGCTGGCGTGAGCGCCATTGCTGCCACGAGCTTCTTGGTGCTCGCAGCGCAGTCCAACCGCCTCGAGGCCGCTGCGCTTGCCGCTGCACTCATCGGCGCGTGTCTCGGGTTCTTGCGCTACAACTTCAACCCGGCTTCGATCTTCATGGGTGATTCCGGTGCGATGTTCCTCGGCTTCGCTTTGTCGAGCATCTCGCTTCTGGGCGTCATGAAATCAGTCGCGGCCATCACGCTCGTCGTGCCGCTGCTGATCATCGGCGTGCCGATCTTCGACACCGCGAGCGCCATCGTGCGGCGCATCAGGCACAATCGCCCCATCCAGGAGGCCGACAAGGGTCACATCCATCACCGCCTTCTAGGCCGAGGATTCGACCAGCGACAGACCGTTCTTATCATCTATGTATGGTCCGCGGTCTTGGCGGTCGGAGGATATGCGATGCGCTACGCACCGTCCCTCATAAAGATCGCGACGTTTGCAGTGCTGGCGGTACTCTCCGGGCTCATGGCGTACTGGCTGGGCCTGTTCGAGGCGGCGTCTCATCACGGCGGAGACAGCGACACTGACTGAGGGTTTGATGGCGCACCGGAGGGCTCGTGGAGAGGCTTGCACGGTGTCTTGATGCCATGTATCCGACCCGCCCAACGGCCTTGTTCGACCCTGAAGCTTCCTGTACGATAAGGCCGCTTTCCGAGACCCCCCGGTTCGGAACCCTGTCGTGTGCGCCGCACGTTGGCGTATGCGCGGTGTTTCATAAGCCCCTTCGGCTTACGGCGTCGGTCTTAGACTGCTTGATGAGCTGGGACGCTGTGAAGGGGTAAGTCAACTGTCTCCCACACCGGTCGATACGTTGCTGGCGCTGCTGTCGCAGCCCGTGATTGCCGCCGTGCTCGGCCTCGCCTGTGGCGTGGGCCTTCTTCTCGCCTCCCGCGCAAGTTTTGCCAAGATCCAGGCCGATGACGCCGCGCGCGGCATCCTGTTGTCCGGTCTAGCGATGATCGGTCGCCTGTTCTTGGCGACAGTCGTCATGTTCCTTTACAGCCATTTTGTGCACGCCGGGTTCGCAGCGTTCGGTTTGGCGCTGGCGGGCTCGTTTCTTGTTGGATACATGGTGGAGCTGGTCCGCTATGCGGGCTTGCACAGGTTTTCCCGGCCGGCTGCCGGGTCAAGGGATGGGAGGTAGGTAGACGCGTGAACCCGTTGGAGCTACTACCTGGAAAGATCGAGGAGCTTGTTCATGAGCTCTCGGTCTTGCCCTACAACAACATGGAGGGTCGTGTCACGAGTCCATGGACACTGACCAACTATGTGGTGTGGGGTCTGATCGCTCTTGCGACAACGATGATCATGTTCATCGTTGTTGCGAATCGCGAGAAGAAGCAGATCGCACTGGCTGCACAGTCAGGCGACGTCACGGCGCTTGCCCCGGCTGGCAGGCTCGTAGGTGCGTTGGAGGCCGGAGTCGAGTTCATTCGCGACATGGCCACCGACGTCATCGGTCCCAAGGATGGTCCCAAGTACGTACCGTTGCTGGGCACCTTCTTCTTCATGATCCTCATCTCTAACATGTTCGGCCTGATCCCCGCTGGCAAGTCCATCGGTGGAACGATCGGCGGCACGGTGGCTCTCGCGCTCATCAGCTGGATCGCATTCGTGTGGATCGGCTTTTCCAAGAACGGCGCGTACGGCTACCTCAAGAGTCTGATCCCCGAGGGCGTGCGCCAGATGCCCGTCGCCGGCAGGGTCCTTCTGGGCGGGTTCATCTTCCTGCTCGAGTTCATCTCGTACTTCATCGTGCGGCCGCTCACACTGGCCGTTCGACTCTTTGCCAACCTATACGCCGGACACATCATCCTTGGC
>JAHIQC010000203.1 GCA_018902765.1 Actinomycetota bacterium
AAAGAGCTCATCAATCCGCCGGTCCGCACCATCACGATCTCGGCCTTGTGCTCGCGCCTGATCCGTTCTGACTCGGCTTGCAGCCTGCGCTGCAAATCCTCGGCGTTACGGCGAAGCCGCTCGACATCGCGCTCATGGCACAGCACCTCGTGTTGGAGTTCGAGTATCCGTATGACACCGGCCAGGTTGATGCCCTCGGCCGTGAGATCTTGGATGAGGCGCAACTGCTCGATGTCCTCATCGGAGTACATCCTGGTGTTACCCGCTGACCGCTTCGGCTTGATGAGCTCTTTGCGCTCATATATCCGCAGGGTCTGCGGATGCATACCCGACAGTTCGGCGGCCACGCTGATCATGTACAGTGGCCGGCTGCGCTCGCCGCGTCCGTCTCCCGATGTCATCGTAGGCCTCCTTCTTGGTCGTCATGTTCGTGAGCGAGACTCAGCCGATGTGCGCGCGAAGCTCCTCGGCATGCTCCTGGGCGAACTGCTGGAGTATCTCTTTGCCCTTGCCTGAAAGCTCGGTCGGCACCATGACTTTGATGCGCACCTTCAGATCACCGTTCCCCTTGCCCTTGAGCTTGGGGGCGCCTTTGCCCGCCAGGCGGAACACCTTGCCGTCCTGCGTGCCGGGGGCGACTTTGAGCTTCACCTTCTGGCCACCTGGCGTGGGAATCGTGACCTCCGTGCCCAAAGCAGCTTCGGTGAACGCGACCGGTAAGTCGAGCATGACGTCAGCACCCTCGCGGGTGTAATACGCATGCTTACGCACGTGGGTGATCACGAACAGATCGCCCGCAGGGGCCCCGTGCTCGCCCGGCTCGCCTTTGCCCTTGAATCGCAGCTTCCCGCCGTCTGTTACGCCGGGAGGTATGTTCACGGTGATCGGCTTGACTCGCAGCACACGTCCCTTGCCCTTGCATGAGGCACACGGGGACTCAAGGACCGTGCCTTCGCCGTTGCAGCGCGGGCAGGGGCGGGAAATGGCGAACATGCCGCCGCCCTGGCTCACATGCCCGCTACCCTTGCATGTCTTGCAGGAAACGCGACCGGTACCCGGCTTGGCGCCAGTACCCGAGCACGTCTGGCACTTCTCGGCTCGCTGCACGTCGACCTTGGTGGACATCCCGACTAAGGCCTCGTCAAAGTCGATGGTTACCTCGTAGCTCAGATCACGGCCACGCCTGGGGGCAGGACCGCGCGATCTGCCGCCACCAAAACCGCCGCCACCGAAGATATCGCCGAACAGGTCGCCCAAGTCGGCGGGTTGCCCGCCGTAGCCGTAGCTTTGGCCTTGACCCGCGCCCGGTCCCGACCGGCCCGCACCCGGAGGCGCGTTGCCGCCGAAGTACTGGCCGTACTGGTCGTACTGCGACCGCTTCTCAGTGTCCGACAAGACCTCGTAGGCCTCATTGAGCTCCTTGAACTTATCCTCGGAACCGCCCGTGTCCGGATGGTGCTTGCGGGCAAGCCGACGGAAGGCCTTCTTGATCTCATCGGCAGAAGCATCACGCTTCACGCCGAGTATGTCGTAGTAGTCCTTGCCGGCAGCCATCACGTGCACCTAGCCTTTGCGAAGCGGTCCTCCGGTGGAGACCACGACCATTGCCGGGCGCAGAACGCGTCCGTGCATCTCGTAGCCCTTCTGAAACACCTCGACGACCGTGTGATCGGGCACCTCGGCGTCTTCGCGCGTCTGAACGGCGTTATGCCTGTTCGGATCGAACTCGGTGCCCATCGGGTCGACCGCTGCACAGCCCTCGCGAGCGATGATGTCGTGAAGCTTGCGATTCACAGCTATCAGGCCCTCGGCCACCTCGTCACCGCTGCCGGTGGCGTGGTCGATGGCGCGTTCCAAATCATCGAGCACGGGAAGCAGCGCCTCGACCACGCGCTCGCCGGCGCGCAGCAAAGCGTCGCCATGACGGGCCTCGAGCCGGCGCTTCACGTTCTCGAACTCGGCTTGCGCCCGCAGGCTCTTGTCACGCCACTCCGCGGTTTCGGCTATGGCAGCTTCCAGGTCCGCCTCTAGCTGGTCGCCTCGGAGCGGGAATTCCGCTCCGAGGTCATCCAGCAACTCGGGATCCGCTTCGGGCGGGTTGCCCTTGTGCGTATCGCGATCAGTCATCGCTACTCGTCTCCGTCCACGACCTCGTAGTCCGCGTCGACGACTTCTTCGCCGTCAGCCGCATCTTCGGAGCCGTCCTCGGAACCAGCCTCGGTCTCGGCGTCGGCATACAGGATCTCGGCCAGCTTGTAGCTCGCCTCCTGAAGCTTCTCGACGGCCGCCTTGATGGCATCGGTGTCGTCGCCCTCAAGAGTCGTCTTGAGCTCTGCGGCGGCATCGTCACACGCGGTCTTGGTCTCCTCGGGAACCTTGTCTCCAAGGTCCTTGATGGTCTTCTCGGTCTGATAGATGAGCGAGTCTGCGTTGTTGCGCACCTCGGCGGATTCCTTGTTGCGACGATCATCCTCGGCATGTGCCTCGGCGTCATCGACCATCCGCTCGACTTCCTCATCGGACAATGCGGTCGTTCCGGTGATGGTGATCTTCTGCTCCTGGCCGGTGCCGCGATCCTTGGCCGAGACGTTCACGATGCCGTTGGCATCGATGTCGAACGTGACCTCGACCTGCGGCACGCCGCGGGGAGCTGCCGGGATGTTCATGAGGTGGAACTTGCCGAGCGTCTTGTTGCCAGCAGCGATCTCGCGCTCACCTTGCAAGACGTGGATCTCGACTGACGTCTGACCGTCGGCGGCCGTGGTGTAGACCTCGGTCTTGCGGGTCGGGATTGTGGTGTTGCGCTCGATCATCTTGGTCATGACGCCACCAAGTGTCTCGACGCCCAACGAAAGCGGGGTCACGTCGAGCAGCAAGATGTCCTTGACCTCTCCGCCCAGGACTCCGGCCTGAATCGCAGCACCGACCGCAACGACCTCGTCCGGGTTGACGCCCATGTGCGGATCCTTGCCGGTGATCTTCTTCACGATCGCCTGAACGGCGGGCATGCGGGTGGAGCCTCCGACGAGGATGACCTCATCCAGGTCGCCTGCCTTGAATCCGGCATCCTTCATGGCTGCCTGGACGGGCTTCTTGACGCGATCGAGCAGATCGCTGGTGATCTTCTCGAACTCGGCACGAGTGAGCGTGTGATCAAGGTGCTTGGGCCCTGAGGCGTCAGCGGTCACGAACGGCAGGTTGATCTGCGCAGTCTGGCCACTGGACAGCTCCATCTTGGCCTTCTCCGCAGCTTCCTTGAGGCGCTGCAGAGCCATCTTGTCCAAACGCAGATCGATGCCGGTGTCGGCCTTGAACTTGTCAGCGAGCCAATCGATGATCTTCTGATCCCAATCGTCGCCGCCCAGGTGGTTGTCGCCATT
>JAHIQC010000016.1 GCA_018902765.1 Actinomycetota bacterium
CATCGAGATCCGCGATGAGGATCTGCGCATCGACGTGTACAGGTCCAGCGGCCCAGGCGGTCAGTCGGTCAACACAACGGATTCTGCAGTCCGCATAACCCACATCCCCAGTGGCCTTGTGGTCACATGCCAAAACGAGAAATCCCAGATCAAGAACAAGGAAAGCGCGATGGTCATTCTGCGCTCGCGCCTCTACGAGATCGCCGAGGCCAAGCGCCGCGCCGAGATCGATGAGCTGCGTGGTGATCGCATGGAGATCTCGTTCGGCAGCCAGATCCGCAATTACGTGCTCTACCCGTACCAGCTCGTGAAAGATGTGCGCTCCGGCATCGAGACCGGCAACGTTGACGCGGTGCTCTCCGGCGACATCGACGAGTTCGTGGTCGGCTATCACCGCTGGCGCGTCGGGCAAGGCGCCGCTATTGCAAGCGGGACGTAGGCCCATGAGACTTCTCGCCGACCTTCACACTCACACGATGGCCTCTGGCCACGCCTACTCCACGCTCACCGAGATGGTGCGCGGGGCGGCTGTCGGAGGCCTCGAACTCATAGCGATCACCGACCACGGCCCAGCAGTGCCCCAAGGCTCACATTATTGGTACTTCTGGAACTCCAAGGTGCTACCGGCCGTCATGGATGGCGTTCGTATTCTCAAAGGCTGCGAGGCCAATATCTCACCTACCGAGGAAAACGGTCTGGACCTGCCCGATGTCGTGCTCGAGAAGCTCGACTTCGTGGCCATCGGCTTTCATCCGCTCACGGGCTTTGACGACGGCGACATCGAGTGCAACACCGAGGCGATCGAGCGTGTGCTCGCCAACCCACTCGTGGACATGGTCACGCATCCGGGTAACGCCGAGTTCCCAGTCCACCTTGAACGCGTGGTCGCGGGAGCGCGGGCACACGGCGTCATCCTCGAGATCAACGACAACTCGTTCCAGGCCTCGTCGAGCCGCTCACTGCACTCCGAATCGGAGCGCGAACTCGTGGGACTCGCGCACGAGGCCGGCTGCTTTGTCGCTATCAACTCCGATGCGCACTATCACCTCCACGTCGGTCGCTTCGATCACGGTATAGCTGTTGCCGAGCAGGCCGGTTTCACCGAAGCCGACATCATCAACCGCCACGCCAACAGCGTGCTCGAGTTTTTGCTTGCCCGCCGCTCACGTCCGCGCTTGAACATGGGCGGGGACTGGATCGATCCGACCTGGGAGCCGCCGTCGCGAGGTGAGCGCGCATGACCGTCACAGGTGGACGCAAGCTCAGTCCCAACGCCATTTTGCGTAATCGCCCCCTGCGCGACTACACGCTCATCACAATCGGTATCCTTCTGACCGGTTGGGGACTGGATGCGTTCCTGATTCCCAACAAGATCGCCGCAGGTGGCGTCTCTGGTCTGGCGACCGTGTTCTTCTACACAGCGCAGGACCTCGGGATCACGCTTCCCATCGGTATCCAGATGCTCGTCATGAATGTTGCGCTCTTGTTCCTCGCGCTGCGTGCACGAGGATGGCGCTACGCGGCTCGCACCATCTATGGAATCGTCGGTCTCTCGCTTGCGATCGACCTACTGGCACCGATCACGCCGCAACTCGCCCAGCACGACCTTCTGCTGGCAGCACTTTACGGTGGCGCGGTCTGCGGCCTGGGCCTGGGCCTCGTGTTCAAGGCCGGAGGCAACACAGGTGGCACCGACATCATCGCTCAGCTGCTTTCGAAACGGGTGCCGCTGGGCATTGGCCAGCTCATGCTCATGGTCGACGCAGTGGTCACCGTCATAGCAGCGATCAAGTTCGGACCGGATCTTGCCCTCTATGGTGCTGTTGCGATCTTCGTGTCCGGCTCAACTATCGATTTGGTCCTCGAAGGCCTGTCGGTCGAGAAAGCGGCATTCATCATCTCCAACGAGTCCGAGCGCATCTCCTCGGCGATAATCACTGATCTGGGGCGCGGATGCACGGCTATCAGCGCACGCGGGGTGTTCTCAGGACAGGCCCGCGAGATGCTGTTCGTGGTAGTCTCCCGTACTGAGATAGACGCACTGAAATCCATCATCAATACGCTTGATCCTACGGCGCTGTTGGTGATCTCTGACGTACACGAAGCAATAGGCGAGGGATTCAAGGAGATGCGACAGTGACCGACGCGAACGTCTCACGGGTCAGCACCATCGAAGCCAAGGCGCAGCGTATGCGCGCCGATATCGTCGAGATGATCGGCAAGGCCGGCTCGGGGCATCCCGGCGGCTCGCTTTCGGCGGCTGACATCGTGGCCACGCTGTACTTCGGCGTGATGAAGCACGACCCGGCCAACCCCAAGATGGCCGATCGCGACCGTTTCGTGCTGTCCAAGGGCCACGCGGCACCGGTGCTGTACTCGGCACTGGCCGAGGCGGGCTACTTTGGTCGCGAGCATCTGGCCACGCTGCGCCAGCTCGGCTCGATCCTGCAGGGCCACCCCGACTCCAAGAAGACGCCGGGCGTCGAAGTCTCGACCGGGTCGCTGGGTCAGGGCCTCTCGATCGCCAACGGCATCGCGCTGGGGCTGCGCTCCGACGGCAACACCACGTCGCGCGTCTACTGCCTTTTGGGCGATGGCGAGCTGCAAGAGGGCCAGGTCTGGGAAGCCGCGATGTTCGCGTCGCACCAGAAGCTCGACCATGTCATAGCGATCGTAGACAACAACAACCTCCAGATCGACGGCACCTGCACCGAGGTCATGGATCTTGGCGATGTCGCCGAGAAGTTTCGCGCGTTCGGCTGGAACGTGCTGGGTGCCGACGGTCATGACGTCGAGCAGCTGCTTGCGGCCTTCGCCACCGCCAAGACCGCCCATGGCGCACCCACGGTGATCGTGGCGTCCACCATCAAGGGCAAGGGCGTTTCGTTCATGGAAGACAGGGCCGACTGGCACGGCAAGGCACCCTCTGCCGAGGAGTGCGTCACAGCCGCCGGCGAACTGGCTTGCACACTGACGGAAGGGAACTAGTCGATGACCAAGCGCGCAACCCGCGAGGCTTTCGGCGAGACGCTCGTCGAGCTCGCTGCCGAGGGTAACGATGTCGTGGCCGTCGAGGCCGACCTATCCAAATCCACCACCACGGCGACGTTCGCCAAGGCCTACCCCGACCGCTTCTTCAACGTCGGCATAGCCGAGGCCAACATGATCGGCACCGCTGCCGGTCTCGCGGTCGCTGGCAAGACCGCGTTCACCGGTAGCTTCGCGGTGTTCGGTACCGGTCGTGCGTACGACCAGATTCGCAACACCGTGTGCTACGCGGAACTTGATGTGAAGCTTGCGCCCACACACTCGGGTATCACCGTGGGTCCTGACGGGGGTACGCACCAGATGATCGAGGACCTCGCACTCATGCGCGTGCTTCCCGGCATGCGCGTGCTGGTTCCCGCAGATTACAACGCCGCGAAGGCCGCGCTGCGACTCGCTGCAAAGACCCCGGGGCCGTTCTACGTGCGCTTGGGTCGTGCCGCGCTGCCGCAGGTGCACCCCGATGGCTTCGAGCTCGAGCTGGGCCGTGCGTATGTTCTGCGCGAAGGCTCCGACGTTACGCTCGCCGCTTGCGGCGTGATGGTCGCTGAGGCGCTTGCCGCAGCAGACATCTTGGCCGAGCAGGGCATATCCGCCGAGGTCATCGATGTTGCGAGCGTGAAGCCCCTAGACGAGGCGACGCTCGTTGCGAGCGCTACCAAGACCGGAGCCGTCGTGACCTGCGAGGAGCATTCGATACTTGCGGGCATGGGCTCCGCGGTCGCCGAGCTGCTGTCTGAGAAGGCCCCGACGCGCATGAAGCGCATCGGCGTTCGCGACGTATTCGGCACGAGCGGTGACCCCGCTGAGCTCATGGTGTACTTCGGGCTGAGTGCCAACGACATCGTCAAGGCGGCGTCGGAACTCCTCGGCAGGTAGTCTGCGGAGCTGCCGGCGAGACGTTGGGGTCATGTGGAGAAACGGTGCTACCTGCCCTCGGGTCACCCGCGAGTGCCCCATATTTGCTAACATTGACCGGGCCGTATCCTCGGCCGTGATCGGCACTGACAGAAAGAGACACGCCACATGATCAGCATGCGCGGCGTTCAGAAGTACTACGTACCGGAAAAGCCCGCCCTGGCCGATGTCGATGTCGAGATCGAGCAGGGCGAGTTCGTGTTCTTGGTCGGCCATTCCGGCTCGGGCAAGTCCACGTTCATCAAGCTGTTGCTCCGTGAGATCCTGCCGACTGGCGGGCAGATCATCGTGGCCGGTCAGGACCTCATCAAGCTCAAGAGCTGGAAGGTCCCGTTCCTGCGTCGCAACATGGGTTGCGTGTTCCAGGACTTCAAGCTGCTGCCGAACAAGACGACTTACGAGAACGTCGCATTCGCACTTGAGGTCATCGGCCGCTCACATCACGTGATCCGCACTCAGGTACCCGAGGTGCTGCGACTCGTGGGCCTCGAGGACAAGATCGACAGCTATCCCGAGGAGCTCTCCGGTGGCGAGCAGCAGAGGGTCTCGATCGCTCGAGCCTTTGTGAACCGTCCTCCTCTGCTTCTGGCAGACGAGCCGACCGGTAACCTCGATCCGGCAACGTCGCTTGGCATCATGAGTCTGCTCAACCGCATCAACAAGACAGGCACCACCGTGCTCGTGGCGACTCACGACCGCGAGATGGTCGACTCAATGCGCAAGCGCGTTATCGCCCTCGAGGGCGGCCGCGTCATTCGCGACCAGAATCGGGGGGTCTACGGCTATGGCGATTAATTTCAGTTACTTTGCCCGCGAATCCGTACAGAACTTCCGACGCAACTGGGTGATGAGTCTGGGCGCGGTCATCACGATCTACCTGTCACTTCTGCTCGTCGGCGTTTCGATTGCCGTGGGGGTCATCGCCACAGAGATCGTCAAGTCGGTCGAGGACAAGGTCACGGTTCAGATATTCCTGGCCGATGGTGCCAGCACAGAAGACGTCGGGGCTCTTCAGGCATGGGTCAAGTCCGACGCTCTGGTCTCGACCGTCGAGTACACCTCGAAGGATGACGCCCTCAAGAAGTTCAAAGAGACCAACTCAGAAAGTCCCGAGCTGTTCGAGCAAATCGAGACCAACCCGTTGCCGGCATCGCTTGATGTCACCCTCAAAGATCCGCGTCAGGTCGAGGTGCTTGTCACCAAGATCAAGGCCAGCGAGCTGTTCCTCAAGGTCGCCGATCGCCCTGACAGGCCCGAAGGATCGCTCAAGTACGGGCAGCAGGTCGTGGACAAGCTCTTTGCGGCCACCCGCGTCATTCGCACCGTGCTCATCGTCTTCATCGCGATGCTCGCGATCGTGAGCCTCATCTTCATCAACAACACCATCCGTCTCGCGATCTACGCGCGTCGCAAAGAGATAGGCATCATGCGATTGGTGGGTGCCAGCAACTGGTTCATCCGCACGCCGTTCCTGCTTGAAGGCCTCATCCAGAGCCTCTTTGGCGCGGTACTCGCTCTC
>JAHIQC010000204.1 GCA_018902765.1 Actinomycetota bacterium
AAGGACGTCCAGGCCCATCAAAGTACTCACGACCGGGATTCCTGTGAGTTCCGAGAAATCCCGTAGAAGTGCTGCGGAGGCCGAGGCCCGAACTCCACCCCCAGCCAGAATCAAAGGGCGCTCGGCGCGCCGCAACTCCTCAAGCGCCGTGGACACGTTCGCGGGTGACTCTGGCACTGGCAACAACACCGCTCGAGGTGAATCAGGAACGTCTTGTCGCTGGACATCCATTGGAACATCGATGAGGACCGGTCCCGGACGACCCTCGAGCGCAGTCCGGAAAGCGAGCTCCAGCACGTAAGGCAGGTCCTCCGCTCTCTGAACCTGGACCGCCATCTTGGTGATCGGACTCACGACCGCAACAATGTCGGTCTCCTGAAATCCTGCCTGGCGCACCCCGGACTCGCCACGTTGCTCGCCGGTATTGACCTGGCCTGTGATGAAGACCGCCGGCACGGAGTCATAGAAGCAACTGCCGATTCCGGTGATCAGATTCGTTGCGCCAGGCCCGCTGGTGGCCAATGCCACTCCGGGAACTCCGGACATGCGGGCCGAGGCCTCGGCGGCGAACGCGGCCGACTGCTCGTGGTGCATGCTGACAATCGTCATATCCGAACGAGCACCAATGGAGTCCAGCAGAAACGTGATCATTCCGCCGGTCATCTCGTAGACGGTGCGCACGCCTTGAGCGGCGAGGAAGTCCGCTATGTAGTCGCTCGCCTTCACGCTATCGTCCGCAAGCGCTGAGTAGCGCCTGAGCCATGTATGCGAGCATCTCATCACTCATCCCCGGAAACACTCCGATCCAGAACGAGTCGTTCATGATGCGATCGGTGTTCACGAGCTCTCCCACGACGCGATAACCGTTGCCGGAGTTTCGCATCGCGTCAAATGCCGGCTGGCGCACGATGTTGCCCGCGAACAGCATGCGCGTCTGGATCTTGGCCGCCTCCATGGCGCTCACCAGCGCGTCGCGAGTGACCGGTGCGCCGTCGCGTACGGTCATAAGATAGCCGAACCAACTCGGGTCGGAGCCCTCGGTCGCCTGGGGCATGATCAGGATGTCCTCGATCGACCGCAGCGCTTCACGCAGGTATGCGTAGTTCTCCCGGCGCCGAGCAGTGAACTCGGGAAGCTTCTCCAGCTGGGCTACTCCGATTGCTGCCTGCATGTCTGTTGCCTTGAGGTTGAAGCCGAACTCGGAGTAGACGTACTTGTGGTCGTAGCCATGCGGTAGCGTCCCGAACTGCTGGTCGAAGCGCTTGCCACACGCGTTGTCCTTGCCCGAGGGACAGATGCAGTCTCGGCCCCAATCGCGCATCGACAGCATGATTGCCGCGAGTTCGTCGTTGTCCGTGTAGACCGCTCCGCCTTCGCCCATGGTCATGTGGTGCGGCGGATAGAAACTCGAGGTTCCGATGTCACCAAAGGTGCCCGTCTTGCGACCTCGATATTCCCCACCCAGCGCATCGCAGTTGTCTTCGATGAGCCACAGTTCGTTTGCGTTACAGAATGAGCGCACCGCGTCGATATCGAACGGGTTGCCCAGTGTATGGGCAAGCATGACAGCCTTGGTCTTGGGCGAGAGCGCGAGCTTGAGCTGGCTCACGTCGATGTTGTAGGTCCCCAACGTCACGTCCACGAACACCGGCACCGCGCCATATTGGACGATTGGTGCGACCGTGGTGGGAAAGCCTGCAGCCACGGTGATGACCTCGTCGCCCGGGTTCACCTTGCGCGCACCCAGGCGCTCGCTCGTGAGCGCAGCGAAGGCGAGCAGGTTGGCACTCGAGCCGGAGTTCACGAGCAGCGCATGCTTGATTCCGAGGAATCTCGCCAGGCCGCTCTCGAATTCCTGCGAATACCTTCCGTAAGTCAGCCAGAAATCGAGCGAGGAATCGACGAGGTTCTCCATCTCTTGCTCGTCAAAGACGCGGCTCGCGTAGGTCACACGAGAGACGCCGGGCTCAAAGACCGGCCTCTCGGAGAACTGGGCGGCGTGATACTCACGAGTCAGAGCGAGTATCTGCTGGCGTATCTCCTGCGCGCGCTTCGTATCGCTCATGACCCATCACCAGGCCCAAACGCTTCGGCGGCGAGCGCCGCTGCGGCGTACGCACTCAAGTCCGCGGTTACTAACGCCGAGGCATCTTGGCCGGCATCGTAGGCCTTGTACCACGTTGCGGCCCGAGTGATGGTCTCATCGAAACCCCACACCGGACGCCAGCCCAAGACCCTCTGGGCCTTGCTGATGTCGAGTCGAAGCTGTCCGGCCTCGTGCGGATGCTCTCCGCCCTCGGGTGCGCGCCAGGCGCCTTCGCCCCATGCGGACACGAAGCTCTCGACCACCTCACCAGCTGATCTGGCCGATTCGGGGTGCGGCCCGAAGTTGTACGCACCTGCGAGCGAGCGATCTTCAATCACAGCGGCCGCCAGACGCAAGTATCCCGATAGCGGCTCGAGAACGTGCTGCCATGGGCGAACGGAGTCAGGGTTCCTCACAACGACGTCTTCGTGGCGGCTCAGCGCGCGTGCGCAGTCCGGCACCAATCGATCTTGGGCCCAGTCGCCGCCGCCAATCACATTACCTGCGCGTGCGGTTGCAACAGCT
>JAHIQC010000205.1 GCA_018902765.1 Actinomycetota bacterium
CGCGCCGAGGAGCTCGGGCTCACGATCCTCACGCGGGACTGGAGCCTGTACGACTGCAAGCACATGGTCATGGAGACGGAGAACTTCTCGGCGAAGCGCATCGAGGCGCTCGCTGCTGGCATCGCGAACGGGCTCGGGCTGTCCCAGACCGAGTAGGGTCACAAGTCCGGTCTCCAGATTCGCGAGGAAGTCGGCTATCTGCCCTCGGAGGTCTTCTACTACGACGACAGCGAGAGCCACGATGCCGATCACGTACAGCAGGTAGAAGCCCGCAGCGACCGCGAGCTTGGGCTGTTCGGCTAGAAGGCCACCGAGCTGAGGCTGGTAGAAGCGGGAGTTCATGGTCGACAGCCATGCGAAGTCGATTGCAAAGAACGCGACGGTACATGCACCGTAGAGAAGGACCAACTTGCTGACTGACGTGCGAAGCCTTCCTAACCCAAGGTTCGGATTATGCGTATCATTCATTCATACCCAGAGCGGAGGCGGTATCGTGGTGCGAGCCCATGCGCCGAAGGGGCAACCCGCGCCCGATCAACCCAAGAAGGGAACAGACTTCTTAGGCTCAACCCACTGAGGAGGACCTCCGTGAATCCGTTCTGCACGTTCATGGCTTCCACTACTGGTCGGATCGCTCGCGTAGTTGCGGGCATTGTGTTTGTCGCACTGGGTCTGCTTGTGCTCAAGGGCACGGCCGGGACCGTCGTGGCGGTTGTCGGTCTCGTGCCCTTGGCGGCCGGGCGCTTCGACTTTTGCGTGTTCGCTCCACTCTTCGGTTGCCCATTGAGCGGTCCGAAGATTCGCGCAGGCAAGTAGCAGCGCGCGGTGAGTGTCTCGTCGATGATTCAAGAGCCGAGCGCCTTCGTTCCGCTGGTGTTGTCCCTCGCGGCTCTCGCTATGGTCCTTGTCTACGAGCGGTAGAGCGATGAAAGTGCTGAGCGGCATACGAGCCAGCTACTTGTGCGGTTGTTAGCGGACACGAGGCAGTCCAGTGCACGACCAAGCCAATGAAATGCTGAAGACCGACGCGGGAGCCATGCCTCGTGATGGCGCCGGCGGTATCGTCTCGGTGTGGGGCGACAGGCTAATGTCATCGTCCTTGACGGTACGAACACTGTTTTGTGCGGCCCTTCTCGTGCTCGTGGCCGCGCTCGACACGTCAACCGGGAGCGAGATCAGCTTCTCGATCTTCTACCTTGTTCCCGTGTCGTTCGCGGGGGCCTACATCTCGCGTCGCGCTGGCGTCATCCTTGCCGTCGCCAGCGCTGCCGTATGGGGATACCTCGAGTTCACAACCGGACGTGGCTACTCGGCCGCGTGGATACCGTACTGGAACACCGCTGTTCGGCTTGGCTTCTTCCTTCTCGTCAACGAGTTGATCGAGCGCCTTCGGCGAGCACATGCGACACAGCGAGCGCTCGCACGCGAAGATTCGCTCACTGGAATCGCGAACGCACGCGTGTTCGAGGAGTACGCTCAGCGGACCCTCTTGGCGAGCCGTCGCAACGGGCGTCCATTCACGCTGGCTTATGTGGACCTCGACCGGTTCAAGCACGTGAATGACGAGTTCGGCCATTCGGAGGGCGACAAGCTCCTTCGAGTCGTCGCTACTCTCATTGCAGACGGCGTGCGCTCGACGGATGTGGTGGCGCGCCTTGGAGGGGATGAATTCGGCATCCTCATGCCAGACACAGAGGCAGAACCAGCGCGGATGACTCTGGATCGCATCGCCGTTGCTCTTCACGACGCTGTGGGCACTCGGTGGGCAGTGGGTGCCACGGTTGGCGCAGTCACGTTCACTCGTTCCCCGAAGGACGTGGACTCGGCTGTGCATCAAGCGGACGAACTCATGTATCGCGGTAAGGCCCAGGGACGCGGGCGCATCATACACGAGACGTGGCCCGCGGAGATTGATGGGTCATCGAGCAGTTGACGGTGCTCTCGATTTGACATGTGAGTGAGCGCCCACTTACTATCGTCCTATTACGAATGTGAGCACGCGCTCACATCCCGTCAGGAGGACGAATGAGCGCCATCATCACACGCGGCCTTACGAAGCGATTCGGCGATCTTGTCGCCGTCGATCGGCTCGACCTCGACGTTCCTGAGGGGGGCGTTGTCGGTTTCGTCGGCCCCAACGGCTCAGGAAAATCCACTACCATTCGTATGCTGCTGGGCCTTATCAGCCCGTCGGACGGCACTGGTGAAGTCCTCGGCACGTCCATCGCGCACCCTGAGCAGTACGCCCACCGAGTTGGGGCTCTCATTGAGAGCCCGTCGTTCGTGCCGTCTCTCTCGGCTGGGGCAAACCTCCGCTCGCTTGCGGCCTTGCGGGGGCTCCCCGCCAAGCGCGTCGCTGAGGTCATCGATACGGTGGGTCTCACCGGTCGGGAGCGCGACCTCGTGAAGACCTACTCGCTCGGCATGAAGCAGCGGCTCGCCATCGCGGCGGCGCTTCTGCCGAATCCCGAGCTCCTTATACTCGACGAGCCCACGAACGGACTTGATCCTGCCGGCATCGTCGAGGTGCGTACGCTGTTGCAGGATCTCGGCGCACAAGGCCGCACCCTCCTCGTCTCGTCACATTTGCTCTCTGAGATCGAGGCGGCTTGCAGCCAGGTCGTGATCATCCGGTTCGGCGAGATGCTCTTCTCCGGCCCGATTGCCGAGCTTATGGCAGCTACAGCCGCACATGTTGATGTCGCTCCTGAGCACGCCCTGGATCTGCCGCACCTCATCGAGCTCTACGGTGCGCGCGGTTGGGGGGTGCGCCAGAACAACAACCACCTCGTCGTCGCAGCTCCCGCAGCGGACGCGCCGGAACTAAACAGGGTCGCCACGCAAGGCGGCATCACGCTGCGGCGGTTGAGCGCGCACGAGGAGACGCTCGAAGATGCATTCCTACGCATGACCGGCGCGACTGACCATGACAACACGCTCATTCGCTCGAACCAACGCGCCAAACGCACGGGGCTCTTCTCGCGTCACCTACCATCAACCAAGAAGGAGGCCGACGATGCTTAGGGTCGTCAAGTCCGAGCTCATCAGACTGAACCGCCCGTCATTCATGATCGGCGGTGTCGGTGCCATGGCCCTCTTCGGCTCGATTGCCACCGTCATCGGGTTCGCGGCGGCCGGCAAGGCCGGCCCCGGTCCGGGGCAGTACATCCCCACGGTGGCCGCGCTTGCCGGGTCCGATGGCTTCACCGCGGGTCTTATGCTCGCCGCCAACTTGATTGGCATCGTCGTTTTGTCGTTCTGGGCCATTGCCGTGGCGTCGGACTACTCAACTGGTTTCATTCGGCTGCTTGCGCAGGCTGAGCCTCGACGCTGGCGTTTGCTTGTTGGAAAGGCACTTGCTCTGGTGCTCTACACACTCGCTGGTGCGCTCGCGGCAACGCTTGCTGCTTACGGGACCGCGCTTGTATGCGCGCCGATCTTCGATGTCTCAACCGCCGCGTGGGGCACTGACACGCTCGTCACGCTTGCCGAGACGTTTCGAAACCTGTCGCTTTCGGCCGTCGTATGGGGCGTTATCGGTCTGCTGATCGCTTTGCTCACCCGTAGTTCTGGGGTGGCCATTGCTGTCGGTGTCGGCTACGTGGTCATATTTGAGAACATGATCGTCGCGGTCTCCCAGGACGCGGGTACCTGGCTACTCGGTGGTACGCTGACCGCGCTTGCGGCAGGCGGAACGTCGGCGATTTCGTTCGAATCCGCACTACAGCTCGGGGCGGCGTATCTTGTGGCTGGTATCCTCATCGCGATTGCCGTGATGCATTTCCGAGAGATCACCTACTAGGGAGAGGTCGTGAAGCATGACCGAGCGTGGCGAAGCCACCAGACAGCGACTCCTCGACGCGGCGGCAGCCGTGTTCTCTGAGCGGGGCTATGCGCGTGCAACTACGAAGGAGATCGCGAGAGCCGCTGCGGTATCAGAAGGCACCATCTACCGGCACTTCGCTGACAAAAAGGAGTTGTTCGGCGCGGCGTTCATTGGCCGAAACGCTTCGAATGCCGTCGCAATCACAGGGTTGCCGAACCTTGCTGGAACGAAGAGTGTACGGGAGAACCTGCAGTTCCTGATGCGCGCCATCGAGGACATAGAGGCGAATGTGGCACCTCTTCAGGCTGCGATGTCATCCGATGCTGAACTCGCTCGGTCTCTCTTCTCGGAGGCGCCGCAGGGCGAAGGCGGTGCCCCTCGAATCACACCGCTGCAGCCGCTTGCGGCCTACCTTGCGGCGGAACAGAAACTCGGACGAGTGCGGGCAGACGTGGACGCCGCAGATGCCGCATTTGCGCTGTTCGCGATTCCCTTCACAGCGGTTACTTCCAGGCGCCTAGCACGCGCAGCGGGCCTGACTGCCGAGGTCGACATGATGGGCGCTCTCGACGTGGTGCTAAGAGGCCTCGAGCCAAGCCAGGCGTAGTTCTCGATCTTGTGCTGGCCCGCTAATACTCGCCTTTGATGACGAAGAACGAGCCGCGAATCGTTCCGGCTAGTTTCGACTTCTGCCTGGCGAACTTGAATCTTCCCTCGAGCTCGCTGGGCACTTCCATCCCGTCCGAAAGCTTGAAACCAACAGCTCGCTTCTTGGGGTCATCGATCGAGTACATGACATTGACCGCAAGACCACTGTCATAGAATACGTATGCCATCGCGATACCTTCCACCTCGAAGCGTGACGTCTCCAGTGGTTTGGCCGCAAACTCGATATCACGTTCTTGCTTGAGAATCCGGTTCACGTGGTTCAGGGTGTCCTGGCTCTCGCTGGCTGCCGTGACAGTGAACTCGTGCTTGTACTTGTTCATGTAATACCGCGCTTCATTTGCACGCAGTCCGGCAAGTGCTTCTGCCACGGGCGAAGTCTCCAGCCCAACCGTAGACACGTCCTTGAAATCAACGATTTTGGACATTCGTCTCGCTCCCTCTCGGTACTCCTTGTGGCATCAGGTAGTCTCTACCCTCTGTCACGTGAAGTGGCGCCGCCGCAACTCATCCCTTCGCAGGGACGAACATCGGCCTTACCTCGACTCCGCCATCGCGGACTGCCGGATTGAGCTTGGCGATTTGAACAGCGACGTCCATGTCCGGCGCCTGCAGTACGTAAAACGCCGTGACAACCAGGTCGGACTCAACTAGCGGACCAGTGCGCACCGCGTCGCCGCGAACAGCCGTGCCTGCAGTGCTCGGCTCGAAGGCGAACCCGCGCTGTCCCGCGAAGTACGAGCCGCCCAGAACCTTGCCGCCCAGCTCCTTGGCTTGGGCAGGATAGCGCTCGAGCTGATCCAAGTAGCCGGGAGCAAGCGCCGCAGGGTCGGCGGGGGCTGGCGAATAGACGAGAACTCCGTACTGAGGCATTGTGCGCTCCTTTGATCGATTCCCCTCAGTTTCTACCCGCCGCCCGTATCGCTTATGCTTGGGGCTGGGTCGTTTAGGGACTGCGGGTTCGATCAGGAGCACCAAAGCAGGGGGCGAAACTGTCCATGGGTGTCGAGGAAACGATCTACCCGGACTCACTTCGCGCGGTGATGATTGCGCCCTGTGGGATGAATTGCGGGCTTTGCATCGGTCATCTCAGAGAGAAGAATCGGTGCGGTGGTTGCAACGTCGACAACACCAACAAGCCAAAGCATTGCGTCGTTTGCCGCATCAAGAACTGCGATGAGACGAAGACGGGGGAGACGGGCCTGTGCTTCGAATGCTCCAAGTTCCCGTGCGCTCGCATGCGACAGCTCGACAAGCGGTACCGCACCAAGTACGGGATGAGCATGCTGGAGAATCTTGAGCGTGTTCGAGAACTGGGAGTCGAGGGTTTCCTCGGCATGGAGAAGGAGCGATGGACGTGCCCTGAATGCGGTGGCGTGATCTGCGTGCACAGGGAGGCCTGCATCTACTGCGGTCATGCCAGAAGCTGAAGCTGCCAGCGTGCAGCCGATGCGCAAACGCGCTAGGCTGAAGGGCCGGTGCGGAGCGGACCGGGTGACCTGCTATCCAACAGAAGGGGGCACACAGTGCCCAAGTACCGACAGGATACACATCTGCCGAAGAACGATGCTGACGCCAAGAGCGTCGAAAGCGCCCTGGCCGGATGGGCGCAAGCCGTCGAGGCACTGGAAGCCGGGTACGCCGATGAGGCCATCGAGGCCTATCGATGGGCACTTGAGTGCCGCGACGTGCTCCAAGGGTCGATGGAATCATCCAACTTCAAGCAGCGCACCAAGCTCGCGGCAAGGCTGCCTGAGCTCGATCGTCGCTTCAAAGCAGCGACGGTTGAGGCTGCCGGTTGTGTGTCGTCGGAGCGCGAGTGCGACCCCGTGACCGAATGGTGGTACTTCCGAGTGCCGACCTCTCATGTGGATTGGGCCGAGCCAGCGAACGGGTGACAGGTTGCAAGCCCAGATACCCCTGGCTGTGCTATCGCTCGCGCCGTCCGCGGCGCTCAGGGTCTTCTTTCGCAAGGGTTCCAAGTCCGCTGGGCTCGACATGAGCCGAGACAGTGTATGGGCCATCGCGGAGCGGATGCAGATGCGGCCCCTCGGTCTCCTCGGCATTGACGGGGTGTGGTCTGCATTCCGACTGCGAGCCCGATGAGCGCAGCAACGTCGTTCCGGAAGTGGGGAGTGTCATGATCCAGGAATTCAAGGAGTTCATCGCGAAGGGCAACGCGCTCGACTTGGCTGTGGGCGTGGTTATCGGTGTGGCGTTCGGCGCTGTGGTGAAGTCGCTCGTTGACGGGATGATCATGCCAATCGTGGGACTGGCACTGGGCAAGGTCGATTTCACGAACTTGTTCGCGGTGCTCTCGCAAGGCACCCCGGCAGGCCCGTACAGCACGCTGGTTCAAGCACAAGATGCCGGCGCGGTTGTCATGAGTTGGGGCGTGTTCGTCAACTCGATCGTGAGCTTCCTGATCATCGCGCTCGTTGTGTTCCTGTTGGTGAAAGTCATCAACCTTATCCGCAAAGAACAGGTCGCCGAGGAGCCGGGCATGAAGGACTGTCCGTTCTGCCTGACAGCCGTGCCAGAAGCAGCAACGCGCTGTTCAGCATGCACCAGCGATCTGTCTGCGTAGGCGCGACTAGCTCGACGTAGCCTCCGCACGGGCTTCGTCGGACATCGCGGCGAGTTTCTC
>JAHIQC010000206.1 GCA_018902765.1 Actinomycetota bacterium
TCGAATCGACCGTCACGCTCCGACGCGAAGCATCGATCTCCAAGCCGTCAACACGCACCGGAGCAGAGTATTCGGCCTGGGCATCGGCGTCGCGCCCTGCCCGGCGCAAGACGGCCTTCACCCGCGCAATGACCTCGCGGGGAGAGAAGGGCTTGGTTATGTAGTCGTCAGCGCCCACCTCAAGACCGATCAGCCTGTCGATCTCGTCGACACGCGCTGTGACGAGAATGACCGGCATGTCCCACTCGCGCTGAAAGCGACGGGTCAGCTCGATTCCGTCGATTCCCGGCAGCATGACGTCGAGCAACGCGAGATCGGGCCGTTGTTGCGCTGCAGCTTCGAGTGCCCCAGGGCCGTCAGCGGCCGTGACCACCTCGTACCCTTCGACCTCGAGATAGGCCTTCAGAACCTCGACTATCTTCGCGTTGTCGTCGACGACCAGAATCCTACGAGCCACATCGGCCTCCCTTACATGCACCATTGATGTTCGCAAAGACCGATGAAGAACTTGTGAACGCCCGATACGGTCGCCATGAATGCGATATCACGCCAGATACTCCCGAATGCGACGGGCAATCCCTGCGGCATCCAGCGAGCACGAAGCGTAGAGATCAGCCGCCGTCCCGCTGGACTGGTAGCCGTCGACTCCGATGAACTCGATGCGCGTCATGGCCCTGTGGGATGCACCCCAACGCGCCACGGCAGCGCCGAGTCCGATATCGACGTGATGATCCTCGACCGTCACGAGCAGCGGTGACCCAAACGCCTGGGCCATCGCGTCGTCATCAAGAGCCAGTGGGCATGCGACGATTCCCACAGCGACTGCAAGGCCATCGCCGGCAAGGGCGTCCGCTGCGCGAACGGCTGCGCCTGCGGGAGTCCCCATCACAAGGATGCACGCATCCGGGCCATGACGCGCCCACGTGATTCGTCCGTATTCGAACTCATATCCGTCGGCGAAGAGCGGTGCTCCATTCACATCCGAGATCGAATCGAGCTTGCTGCGTCCCATCGCGACACACACGTTGCCTTGCATTGCCGCAGCGGCCCTGACGGCGCGATCCGTCTGGTTTGGATCGGCAGGCACGATGACATTCCAGCCAAAGAACCCCGCCCATGCGCCTGCGTAGTCCAAGCATTGGTGGGTCTTGCCATCCTCGCCCACATCCAGGCCGCAGTGCGTCAGAACTAGCTTCAATCCTGCACCGTTGATGTCATTGAGGCGCTGCTGGTTGTACACCTCATCACAACCAAAAACACCGAAGTCCGCCCAGAACGTCAGGACGCCACAGGTGGACAGCGCGCCGCCGACCGTGGCCGCATTGTGCTCCCCCACACCGCACTGTATGAAGCCATCGGGAAACTCGGCAGCAAAACTGTCGGTCTTGACCGAGACCGCCAGATCACAATCGAGAACAGCAATCGGCACCTGTGGGTTGGCCCTGGCAATGTCCACGAGCGCCGCACCCCACGCTGAGCGGTTGTCGGACTTGTCCGAGGACCCAAAGCTGGCAGGCGAGCTGCCGATCAACTCCACGGCAGGCGTCTTGTGATCCAGCGGCGATACCGTGCAAGGCATGGCACGGCGCTTCCGCGCCTCTTCCAGCCGAGGCGGGATTCCCAATTCTCCCATCGCCGTCATGTATTCCTCGGCAGTGAGACCTCGGCCGTGAAACTCGGGCTTGTCTTGCATGAACGACACGCCCTGGCCGATATGGGTGTTGGCGATGATGCACGTCAGGCCTTGGTGATCGGCGAGCGCAGCGTAGAGAGCCTCGATATCGTGTCCGTCGACCTGCACGACCCGCCAACCGTCAGCCGCGAAGTCAGCCGCCACGTCCACCGGCATCACGTCTTCGGTGCGCCCTGATATCTGGATCCCGTTCATGTCGACGACGACGGTGAGGTCCGTGAGATTCTGACGCGTGGCAAGACGTCGGGCCTCGGCGACCTGGCCCTTGTGCTGCTCCCCGTCGCTCATGACCACGAACGTGCGCCATGACCCACCGGTCAATCGAGCACCGAGAGCCATGCCGACCCCGGCCGAAAGTCCTTGGCCCAGATTGCCCGTGCTCCACTCCACGCCAGCCACCGCACGCTCGACATGGCCTTCGAACGGTGAGCCGGCCTGCCTGAAATGCGCCTCGAACTCAGAGACATCGAAGAATCCGGCGTTGGCCAGCGCCGAGTAGACCCCGGGCGATGTGTGCCCATGGCTGACCGCGATACGGTCGCGACCAAGCCAATGCGGCTCGTCGGGACGAATTCGCGCACAGGAATACAGCACGGTATATATCTCGA
>JAHIQC010000207.1 GCA_018902765.1 Actinomycetota bacterium
CTACAGGGCACAGAGTTCACTGCCTTGAGCAAGTGGTTTGAGGATGATACCGCGGTTCCGGGCACCATCGAGAAGGCACTGGCCGAAAGCCCGGACTTCTGGTGGGCCGACTCGTGGCAGAGTGCGCTGTTCAGCGGTGCTATCGGGTCGCTCCTCGTCCATACCAAGCCCGAACTGCCTGACTGGATGACCGACGGCGAGGTACGCGCGCTCTGGTGGCAAGACAGCCAGAAGAATCGCGCAGAGGTCCATCACATATTCCCGCGGACCTGGCTGCGCGATAACCGACCCGACGCGCACGCGGAGACGCTTCTGAACAAGACCCCGATATCAGGCGAGACCAACAACTGGATAAGCAACAAGGCTCCGTCGGTGTACCTCAGTGAAATGGTGGCGGAAATCGCCAGGGACCACGGAGTGGACGAAGCCGCTGCACGCAGACTGCTCAAGAAGCGTCTAGCTGCGCATCTGATTACGCCCGAGGCTCTTGCCGCTATGGAGACCGACGACTACCAGGCATTCCTGAATGCACGGAGTGTGGCGATGAAGGCGCACGCGGCAGCGCTTGTCAGTAAGTGACGCGCCCTATCTGGGCAACCATCCAACGTCGTAGCGTTTGACCTGCAAGACGCGGCTTGCCCTCGTCTTGTCGAGCATAGCTCGTGTGGCCGTCTTGCCAGGTCGAAGCGCTTGCTAGGCGTGGATCCGCGCCTTTAGGTCCACGGCGTCCAAGCGCATGAAATCGATCGACCTGACAGCATCGTGTCGATCGTGCTTCGGTAGGGGAACCCCGCAGACTCCAGCTCTGCGCGCGTCGCGGGGCGGTAGGAGCCATCGGGGATTAGAATCGCGACCGCGAAACCGGTTGCACCGTCAAGCTCTTGGGCCACCACGGTTGAGCCATCGTCAGACGCACTCTCTTGGCTACCCCTTATGCGTGCGAGGGGGAGCGCCTCCTTGATAGCCTCGACGATATCCATGACGGGCCTTCTCCTACGCCCAACGTGTTTGCGCATAACCTGTGCGCGATTGCATTCATTCTAGCCGAGGACACCCGCGCATCAGGATGATGCGCGGGTTAAGCGCTAGCCGACTGAGAGCGTCCGGAGCTTCACCGGGATCTCACTGAAGTCATTCACCCAGATTACGTTGAGCCCCAAGGCGTTCGCATCTTGTTCCTCAAGAAGGCGGCCGAGGCTCGCAACGGCATGTGAGCTCGCATCGAATCTCGGGGTCTTCTTGATGATGTAGTGCGCCAACGCTTTCTCTGGGTTCTTCCGCTGAGCAACATCAAGCAGGCGCCTTAGGTTCGGATCCGTGAGGCTAAGACCCACGAACAGGCACGTGTTCTGCGTGAGTTTCGTGAGTTGTATCAGATTGGACCAGCTGAAGGAGTCTATGAACTGGCTGTGGTAGGCATCCTCGCTGAACACAACCTCCGTACCGCTGCGCATCTTGCCGCCACGCGGCAGATACCCGTGGACGTGGTAGACAGGCAGTTCGTCAGATCGATGCTTCACCGCCTCTGAGTGGATAGGCTTGTTTCGAACGTTCTGACTGTCGAGATGCTCCTCGATTAGTGAGTCAAAGTTGAACGTGATGATCGAATCGAGTGGCTTGCCGTCACGCTGCGGACGAGCAAGGTGCCCGATTGCCTCGATCAGCTCACAGCTGGTCGGCTGGCTGACATATAGCGCATCCCTCAGCTCCGTGGCGAAGTCTCCCCCGAGGTTGTTCTTCAGGTACTTTCCGATAATCAGTGCCGACGCGCCATACTGCTTCTGGAGTTCCACTCCGCTGACGGAGTGGAACTCGTTGGGGTGATTGGCGGCAATCCGCTGAATCATCCGCTCAAGAAGCCGAACCAACAACTCGTTCCAGTCAGGAATCCCAGCCGCCACGGAGACCCCTGCTCCGCAGACCAAGGTGAGCCGGCCAGCCCGAAGTTCATCCTTCAGAGCGCCTAGCTGACTCTGGTCGGATTCCCGCTTGCGAGCGCGTCGAACCTCGACATCGTGAGCTGCGGGAGCTGGCAAGTTCGCCAGGGTGCGCACGAGGTGCTGAAGTCCGTCCTCGAAATCCTGTGAAAAGTCGAGGTAGAGATAATCAGATAGGTAGCTGGGAACGGCAGAGTCGTCTAACAGAAGTGGGATCACTACTTGGTCGTCGCGCGCGAACCGACCCATTGCCAGTGCCGTGAGCTCGCCTCGATCGTGCTCGGACCTGAAGGTATCGCGGCTGATGAGCGCGAGCACCACATCTGCCTCAGTTACTCGCTCTCGAACACGACGCGAGATATTCGAGCCGGCCCGCAAGTTCACCGTCGACAGGACCTCGTGTCCGCCCGAAACCAAGACGTCAGCGATTCTTGCTGCTGCGCCCCGGTCATGAGAACTGTGGCTCATGAAGATCTTCATGCATCCTCCCCGATGCGCCTAGCCAACGATTGTGTAGTCTGCGTATCCCCCCACTGCTCAATCTCGATTTCCAGATAACACCATACGACAACTGGTCGCTGCGCGCACTGGCTTCTCGCTGCGAGCCACTCAAGCAGTCCGCCCCGGACGCCGACAACTTCCTCAGGAGATTAGGGGGAGCACGGTGCCAGAGGCCGCATATTGCATGGAATGCTCTACTTGGGTCTGGGTCGCCCAAGACGGTGGTTGCTGCAACAGCCACCCGAGGTCGGCGCTACGGAGTCTCTACGTTGCCCAGACTGTTTCTGGAGTTCCCGTGCCACCGCTACCAGAACCTCCGGCAGGCATGGGCAGCACCTTCAAGTCGAATGACGAGTTCGCGATACGCCCACACCGCAGCGCATTCAGCTGGCTATTTCGCGGGTAGGCCCCTGCTAGTCGAGGTTGTATCCGTACTTGCACTTCTTCTCAGAGTAGTAGTTCTCGCATCCGAGGAACTTCTTGCCTGCTCGACTACCGGTCTTGGCCGTACGTTCGGCCAACCGGCCACCGCACTTCGGACACGTGGTCGGCAAAGCCGCCCCTGGCTCGCCGTGCGAGTCGCGAGCGACGGATGCTTCGCGCCTCTGCGCGACCCGTGCATCACAAATCTCGTAGCGTGCCGCCTTGGAGATTCGCCCGTATGCTTGGATGGCTCCCCCGAAGGCAACCTGGGTCTTGGTTGGAAGTTGGGCGAACAGCGCGAGCGCCACTCGGCCTGTCTTCTCTTGATCGATTGCGGACTCTCGATGGCCCTCGATCTCTTGCCTCAACAACCGCAGCGGGAGTGTACGCACGACACCTTCCCGAAGGTTGGCCAGCTGCGCTCCGTCCTGCGTGTAGACGACGACGGGAACCACGAATACCCCCGCAAGGTCACCCCCCGACCAGAGCCCGAGCTTGTCCTTCAACTCCAAAGCGTTGCGCTGCACCTGATCAACGTTCCTCGCAAAGCAGGTGCCCTCGAGCGCAGCGGATACGGTCTTAGGTGAGTAGTTCTTGGCATCCAGAACGAACACTCCGCTGGGACCGACCACTATGTGATCGACATTCCAGGCGGCCGGACGACCATCTCGGCCTCTTGGGTGGTAGTCGTGGAAGACGATGTATTCGTCCGACAGTTCACAGAGAGCCTTGTGTACCCGGTACTCACCACTCGCACCCTTGACCCAGTTGCGCCCCTCTCGCATGAAGCCTATCGCGTCCGCAAGATCTGCGCGCTTCCACCAGCAGGCACCAAGGATGATAGTCATCACGACGACAACCCCCACCGCACCCCAGCGGGCCGAATAGACCGCGAACGCATACGCCGACGGGAGCACAAAGAAGACGAAAGTGACAACTGAGAGGCTGCCGAGGATTAGCGCTCCGCGCACACCTGCGCTCTCACCCGGATTACCGACAATTTGGGCCAACGCCACTCCCTCGTCCGTTCGATCCAAGTTCACTGCGGCTGGCGCCGCCGTCCCCACCCCGGCGACTCCAGATGGCGCCTGTGCCCCTCAAAGTCACCGAAGCTGAGGTATGCGCCGACCGCATCGTTCTCCCTGGTCAGGCAAGCGAAGGGGGTGGGTTCTCCCTGGTCACGGAGGCGGATATTCGGTGCCAGCGTGTTTCCGGACATGCGCTGTCAGGATAACCGAGCGGTTGTCGCATCAGGTTGATGTGCTTGTTAGGGCGGCGGCGCACCGCAACAATGTTTGTACTTCTTCTGGCTGCCGCAAGGACATGCGTCGTTCCGGCCTACCGGTGCTAAGAATGGGCCGCTCATGACGCTGTCGGCAGGAAACCTCTTGGCGATTCGGTCGATCTGTTCATTCACAATCCCGAAACCAGCTACCGCATTGCACGCAGACCACCCGAGCACGCAGAAGGTCGACTCAATCACTCGATCGACGGCTGCGTTATCAGCGGATGGCGTTCCTCTTCGCAAGATTGAGCCGTCTGGTTGAGGAATGAACCCGTCGATCCAGAACCGGACATTTCCCTCGACATTAGGGTGAGCCACTTCGCATAGATCCCCGTACCAATCAGTGATTTGACCCCACCCGGGGTGCTTCGAGAGCTTGTCAATTCTTGTCATGACGTTTGTCTGGCGAACGGGGTCGCCTTCTGGGACCTTGCGAGTTCCAAACATGGCTCGGCGCAGAACTTGATCAAGATCATCTGTCGCCACCAGCAGTCCCGAACTCCATCCAAGTTCCGATGCTGAAACGAGTGTGCGAATCTTGGACCCCGTGTACACGTTCACCGCGGTGAGCTCTATCAAGGATCTTGCGAGAACAGCCGGACCTAGCACACCGTTGGCATTGAGTAGCAGGACGGTTTGATCGATTAGTTCGAGGATCCTCCAGGTACTCGAGAGTAGCCAAGCCTTCATGAGCGAGTTGGTATCACGCCAGACGATAGAATTCATCGCTTCAACTTGCCGGTCTTTCGGAAGCGCTTTCACCGCCTCGAACTTGGCGGCGAACACGTCGTCGCCGGTCTCACGAAAGTGGAATTCGCGATCCAATCGGCGAGACAGTTCTTCAGCTCGCTGCAGATGCACGGACGTGTCCCTGCCAACCTGATTGGCACAGGCGGCAGCCCGATCGAGCATCGCGCCTGAGAGTGCATAGAACTGAGCACGGTCCGTCATGGGACTCCTTCGCGAGCGTTTGTGTAGATCGTCTTCTCGCTCGTCCCAAAGTTGTTGCGGATAACCAGCGAGCGAAGCGAGTCTGTTTGTTCCGCGGGTTAGCAGTCTAATCCCACTCATCGTTTGCCTGTTGCAGTCTCTGGGCGACCGCTCTGTCGAGCAGCGACCGAACAAGAGACTCCATCCCAACATTGCGAACCCGGGCTGTGAACGTCATTGCGCCCAACTCAAGGAACAACTTGCCTATGAACTCGTCCGCAAAGCTGCTCGAGACCACAGGTACGCCCGTCCAATCGACCCTGATTGGCTTTGACGTGTCGGCCGCCAAGATGTTTAGCGTCTTTGTGCGCAATTGCTTGCCTGATGGCCGATTTCCGAAGCCAGTTGTCTCATCGCAGAGCCGAAGCTCGAAAGCAGTTCCATCATCGCACTCATAGTTGGTTTCAATGATGTCAACGGGCACGTGCCCGGATGGGCAGTCGAAACCAAGGGCGTCCTCGATCTTGAAGGCATGATCAGTTCCCATTTCTGCACATACGAGTGTTCCGCGGAAGTCGCACCAGCGCAACCGCTGTCTTTGATCAGTGTTGCCACCGTAGACGCCAAGGTGTCCGCGCCCGGACGTCAGGGCAAACCCGCCACCGGATGTGGTGGCAACTCGCAGGGTGCCCGCGAGTCCATTCCCCTGTCCCGCTTGTGGGCTTCGCGTGACTCCGGCCTTCACGGCCTCGCCAATCGCCTGGGAATCGGTCTCAAGATCGGGCATCCCCTCACTTAGCGACGCCAGTATGCCCCGTCCCGAGTCGCCTACCGCGAACACCACCCTGTGGTTGTCCGGATACGTTGTGACTTGAATCAGGCCACCGTCAGGGCAGTCCGCATGGTTGAGCACATTGTCCGTAATCTCATTCACCGACCACTCAAGCCCAGCTATTACCGAGCGGGAAACCTCCATGTTGCGCAAGACGACGTCAAGGAACTCGTTTACCACCGAGTTCTGTTCGCTGGCCGCGTTGAAGCGTTTGGCCACCAGATGTCTATCATTCGCAGTTTTCTCTGCGGGGAAGCGATCCGGGGACATCAGGTGCGCCCAGTTGGACACTGAGAACAGCCAGCGGGGGTTGTTCTGACTTGGAAGGGTGACTGACACAGAAACACCCTCCCGCTTCAGGAGGTCGAGCGTGCAGATCAAAGGGATCATGCCGTTGGGGTATGCATGTGTGACCTTGGAGAAGTCGAGATGAAGTGCCTCCACCTCGCTCCTACGCCAGTAGTCGAGCGCAGACATAAAGTCCCTATGCCCGCGTGCATTGAGCTTGCGCTCGAATAGGATGCTTGAACCGGCGCATGTCGCACTACACTCTGCGGATGATCTCGGTGTAGACAATGGCACCCCCAGTACTGCTAACGACAATTGAGCAGACTGCGTATCCCCTGCTGCTCAATTGTGATTTCCAGATAGCACCATACGACAACTGCCTACCACGCGCACTGCATTCTCACTGTGAGCTATGCAGAACCCCCTCCGCTCCAGACAAGCGGAGCGGGTGCGGGTCAACGTGGTGCGTTTAAGCTGCGCGCCGTGCGCCCTCAGGCTATCCCAACGCCGAGCGCGTCTGCTCGAAACGCTCGTTGGGCACCCCGCCGCCGCTCTACGAGCTGACCGTTGCCAGTCGGTCCGCGAGCTTGGGCCCGAGTACCCCTAGACCCTGTCGGTTGTTCAAGTACGTCAGCACCCGATGGTGAGTAAGGTCAAACGGGACATCGCCGAGCGATTGCGAGATTGGCACCACGTGCTTGCCAAGCGTATGAGCGATTCCGGTCTCGTACATGACATTCGGGTTCTTGTCCGTGAAGTCAACGACCACGATCTGCGCCCTGAACACTAGGTTGAAAATGTCCTGAACGATGCTCGATTCCTCCCACAGGTCATCAACTCGCATGCACCACAAGCCCCTCTGTGCACATACTTCGCGGATTGCAATCAACTCCGC
>JAHIQC010000208.1 GCA_018902765.1 Actinomycetota bacterium
CGAACAGGCGCTGAGGTTCGAGGCGATGCTGGGCCTCATAGACAAGACACTCGCTTCCCTACAAGGAGGGATACCGATGACGAAACAAGAGAAGTTCGGGGTGTTCGGCGATTTCGATCCGGCCGAACACGAGGATGAGGCCAAACAGCGTTGGGGTGACACCGACGCCTACAAGGAGTCGGCACGTCGCACGGCCCGGTACACGAAGAACGACTGGGCGCGCTTCAAGACCGGGTCCGAACAGATCAACGCGGCCATCGTCACCCTCATGGACGAAGGCGTGCCAGCGACCGACTCACGCGCGATGGATGCCGTGGATAGGGCTCGCCTCCAGATCGACACCTGGTTCTACCCGTGCTCGCACGAGATGCACTCCGGTCTGGCAGACACGTACATCGCCGACCCGCGCTTCGAGGCGAACTACGAGAAGATCCACGTCGGCATGGCGCGCTATGTGCACGACGCGATCAAGGCGAACCTGGAGCGCAGCCGAGCATAGGCTTGTCGGCCCTACTCTCCCAGTCCCTTGCTCTCGAGATAGGCTTGATACTCGAGCAGCAGTTCGTCGAGTTCGGCGTAGCTACCGACTTCGTTGGCCCGCTCGCGCAGGTATGTGGCGCCTGGCATGTCATGGATGTACCAGGACACATGCTTGCGCATGCGAGCAAACGCACGCTCGCCCGCGAACTCAACCAGGGCCGCGGCATGCTCGCGCGCCATGTCGATGCGCTCGAAAGGCGTGGGTGGCGCGATGGTCTCGCCCCGATCGATGAGCGCCCTGGCCTCTCGAAAGATCCACGGATTGCCCTGCGCTCCGCGGGCGATCATGACGGCGTCGACACCCGTGCGCTCCAGCATTGCGAGTGCGTCAGCCGCCGAGAAGACGTCTCCGCTGCCGATCACCGGAACGCTTACGGCCGACTTGACCGCAGCCAGCACCTCCCAGTCGGCCCGGCCTCGGTAGAACTGGTCGCGGGTGCGCCCATGCACCGCGATTGCCGACGCACCGGCAGCCTCCATGGCCAAACCGAACTCGACCGCGTTGCTCTCCGTCTCGCTCCAGCCCCGGCGAAACTTCACCGTGACCGGAACGCCACATCGCGCGACCACCTGCGAGACGATCTCGGCCGCCAGCTTCGGGGTACGCATCAGCGCACTTCCCTCGCCCTTGGCAACGACCTTGGTCACCGGACAGCCCATGTTGATGTCGATGAAGGCCACATCGGCGCCGTTGCGCTCGACGATACCGCGCGCCTGCTCGGCCATGATCTCACGGTCGGCGCCAAAGATCTGAACCGCACAGGGGGTCTCCTCGGCAGAGAAGCTGAGAAGCGAGCGCGAGACTGCGCTGTCGGGGTTGTAATGGAGCCCTTTGGCGCTGACCATCTCGGTGTAGGTGAGGCCCGCGCCCATGCGCTTGCAGATGCCGCGGAACGGCGCCTCGGTGATTCCAGCCATGGGACCCAAGATGACGTTCCCGGCCTCAAGCAGCTCCCTGATGTCGGAGCCGGGGCTCATCGAGCGCCGATCTTAAGCATGAGGCCCACGCGATTCGGTTTGTTGATCTTCATGCGCGAACACCCCTTTGGGCAATGTGGTCAGCCAGTCAAACGACCCGAGTTCAGAACGACTTGCCGATGAGCGAACCAACATAGACGACATACCCGGTCAACAGCAAAGCTCCCTCCCAGCGGCTCAGTATCGAACCTCGCCACATGATTGGAAGCACGAGTACCGAGCTCGCCACCATCACGGCCAGGTCGACGCCGCTCAGCCCCACTACGGCGATGGGGCGAATGAGCGCGGCGACACCCAGGACCGCCAGGATATTGAGGACGTTGGACCCGATCACGTTGCCGAACGCGACATCGGCCTCACCGCGCAGGGCAGAGGACACCGACGTGGCCATCTCCGGAAGACTGGTGCCGATCGCTATGACGGTAAGGCCGATGACCACCTGGCTGATGCCCAGCCCCTCCGCGATGAACACCGCTCCATTGAGCAACAGGCTCGCGCCGACCAACAGGGCGACTAGACCGATCGAGAGCATCAAGGCGTCTTGCCAGACAGGCCGCGCGTCGGTCGCCAGCGCGGCGTCGAACTCCGCTTCCACTCGTCTTGTCTCACCGCGCTTCGCCATGACATAGGCAAAGACGGTGTAGGCGACGGCGGACGTCACGAGCACGCCTCCATCCAAACGACTGAGAGTCCCATCGATCAGCATGGCGATCAGCATGAAGGTGACGGCGATCATGATCGGCAGCTGTCGGCGGATGAGCTCCGAACGCACGCGCATCGGCTTGACGAGAGCCGCGACTCCGAGCACCAGGCAGATGTTGCTGATGTTGGAGCCGACCACGTTGCCAAGCGCGATTCCGCCGTTACCCGCCGCGGCCGCCCGAATGCTCAGAACCAGCTCAGGGCTCCCGGTACCGAACGCAACGACGGTCAGCCCGATCACAAGCGAGGTGATCCCCAGCCTGAGAGCAAGTCCGGTGCTACCGCGAACCAGACCCTCGGCGCCGAGCGCCAGCAGGATCATCCCCACGAGTATGTACAGCGAGTGTGTGAGCATGGGCCCAGTGTCGCATTAACGGATGAACTTCGAAATCTCCACCAGCCGGACTGTCCGCGCGGATGGCGGCATAAAAAAGTGGGCGACCCATTGGGCCGCCCACTTCCAAGCAATCGTGCGAGTGCGATTAAAGAGCACGCACCTGAGTCGCCTGCTTCTTGCCGTTCTGTCCAGTGGCTTCCGTGAAGGAAACAGCCTGACCCTCATCGAGGGTCTTGAAACCCTCGGTCTGGATCTCGGAGAAGTGAACGAAGAGATCTTCGCCATCCTCGCGCTCGATGAAGCCATAACCCTTGTCAGCGTTGAACCACTTTACTTTACCC
>JAHIQC010000209.1 GCA_018902765.1 Actinomycetota bacterium
CGTACTCGGGATACAGATCGGCCACGAGGCGGCGAAAACACACCTTGTCCTTGAACACGTCAATGCGGCCGGGCAGCGCGGTGGAGGCCAGATGCTCCGCGATCCAGCCGATCGCGTTTTCCGAGTTGGAGTAGAGCCGCGCGTCGGCACGGCTGGCGAAAGCGGCCGCAAACGCGTCGTCATCAAACAGCGGCGTGCCGGCGCTCGCAAGCGCCTCGCGCGCCGTTGGCGTGTCGAGCACGGGTAGCCCGGATGCGGCGACGGTGCGTGCAAGCAGGTCGGACACGTAGGGCGCTTCGAGGATGAACATGGGCTGTGGCCGCTTTCTGTCTTGTGGCGTAATCGCTCGCGGCGTCGGGCCGCAGGCACCACGGTAGCTTCTCGGCTGAGTGCTTCGGCGTCAAGGTGCGGTACTCTGGATGTGCCAACGATTGGGGGATCCACATGCTCGCACGATCACAGGCCGTCCTGGCCGCGGCACTCGCGCTGACGCTCGCACTCGGCATCGCCGGCTGCGCGAAAGACGCGGCCGAGCCTGCGCCAAGCCAGAAACCTGCTGTCGAGAAACCTGCCGTCGTCTTGGAGCCTCTCGAAGACCAGCAGCGCTACGTCGAGATCCTCGCCGCCGGCATCGACTTGTCCTACAGCTTGGAGCCGGACTCAGGCACCGCGGTGGTCGAAGCCAACGTCGAGAACTACGGCGCGCTCCGATGGACCGATGATGCAGGTCACAGCATCGTGGTCACGCACCGATACGTGCCAAGCGAACCCGAGCAGTGGCACTACATCGACGAGGGTGTGACCGAGACCGGCGTCACAGAGAACGTGCCCAAGCCCGAGCTTCGCGCACAGTGGCAGGCCCTGGCCGATGCCATCGTGGCGGCAACGAACGCCGAGCCGCCGGCGACCGAGCTCTATGCTTGGACGAGTAACAGCGGAGTCGCCACAGCCTCCTACACCACCGGCGGGGTCCTCGATGACGGAAACCTCGTGTTCAACTTCGGCGCAGGGGGCAAGCTCGGTCGCGCCTCCCTCACGATCCCCGTACCTTAGGCGAGTACTCCCCCAGTAGCACACGGACATACGCCCCGGGGGGCTGTGCACCGCTCGAATGCAGCGGCTAGGATGGGCATATGAGCAAACAAGACATCAAAGCACGCCTCGCCGCACTGGACCCGTTGTGGGTCGATATCGCCGGCGCCATCGCACTGGCGGTACTCGTGTGCCTCCAGATCTACGGATTCACGCACCTGCGCCAGCCGCCTCCCGGAATGGAAGAAGCAGCCCGACTCATACGGCAAAGGCCGGAGCGCAGCGCCGGTCTTCTGGCCTACGTGTTGGCCGCTTCGGCGTTTCTTCCGCTCGCGTTTCGTCGCTCGGTGCCGTGGCTGGCACTCTCACTATCTGCGGTGGCCGCACTCGCCTACCAGCTGCTCCCGATGCCACCGGCATTCGTGACGCTTGGCCCCATGATCGCCCTGTACACGCTGGCCACCCACTCCTCCAAGCGACGCACGGGTCTGGTTGCCCTGTTGGTCGCAGGCATCGTTCTCGCGGTGCCCGTGAGCGCGTTCTCCGGAGACGTGCGCTGGGTCGCTGACAGTGTGAGCACCTTCGTGTTGCTGGCAGCTGCAGCGCTTCTGGGTGAAGCCGAGCGCAACCGACGCCAGTACATAGCCCAGGTCGAACAGCGCGCCGCCGATGCCGAGCGCACTCGCGAAGAAGAGGCGCTGCGCCGCGTAGACGAAGAGCGCATCCGCATAGCGCGCGAAGTTCACGACATCGTCGCCCACAGCCTATCGATCGTGACCGTGCAGGCCGGAGCCGCAAGCGCGCTCATGCAAAACGATCCCGCCCGAGCAAGCGAGTCGATCGATCACGTCCGCAACACTGCCAAGAGTGCGCTGGCCGAGCTGCGCTCCATGCTCGACGTCCTGCGCACCGGCGACGGCGAAGCGCCGCTGACTCCCACCGCTGACCTCACCCGGATCGAAACACTGTTGTCCCCCGTGCGCGAAGCGGGGCTCGAGGTCGAACTGCAGACCGCGGGCGACCTGGCCAGTGTGCCCGCATACGCCTCTGTCTCGGCCTACCGGATCGTGCAAGAGGCGCTCACCAACGTCGTGCGCCACGCCAAGGCCACCTCAGCGCAGCTGAGCATCGAGGTGCTGCCCGACTCACTTCACATACACATAGAGGACAACGGCACCTTTCGATCCGACTTGCTCACCGGCGGCCATGGCCTGGAAGGCATGCGCGAGCGCGTCGAAGCCCTCAGTGGCACGTTCGAGCTGGGCACAGGGACCCAAGGCGGCTTGGCCGTAGACACCACCATCCCACTCAAAAGGAGCGCATCGTGACTATCAGGGTGCTCGTGGTCGACGATCAGGCTCTCGTTCGAGGAGGCTTTCGCGTGCTGCTCGAGACCGACGCCGAGATCGAAGTCGTGGGAGAGGCCGAGAACGGCCTTCAAGCAATCAAACTCGCCGAGGAACTGAGTCCTGACGTCATCCTCATGGACATCCGCATGCCTGAAGTCGACGGGCTCGAGGCCACGCGCCGCATCTTGGCAGACGCTGGCGAACATCCTCCTCGGATCTTGGTCCTGACGACATTCGATGCCGATGAGTATGTCTACGAGGCGTTGCGTGTCGGCGCCAGCGGCTTTCTGCTCAAAGACACCGATCCTGATCAGCTCGTGGACGCGGTCCGCGTGGTCGCCTCGGGCGAGGCGCTGCTGTCCCCCAGCATCACGCGCAAGCTCATCCGCGAGTTCGCGAGCCGACCCGAGGTGCGCCGCGCGCAACCCGAGGAGCTTTCGGCCCTCACGCAACGTGAGCTGGAGATCCTGACTCTGGTGGCCCAGGGACTGTCCAACGACCAGATCGCCACGACCTTGTTCATCAGCCCCGCAACGTCCAAGACGCACGTATCTCGAGTGATGATGAAGCTGCATGCTCGCGATCGCGCTCAACTCGTCGTGATGGCCTACGAGTGCGGGCTTGTGATCCCCGGAGTGACCGAGCAGTAGCTCTCGCTGACGGCCATGGCCGTGCGCCCGACGTACTCCCCCGGGAGTACTCCGATTCACCCCCCACGCACGACGATTGCTTCGCCGCGCCCGCGTAACTTGGAGTCTGACAAACACTCTCAAGGAGGCACGGGATGGCAGCATCACGTAAGTGGCGGAAATACCGGGGCTGGATCGCGGCCGGCGTTCTGGTGGCGATTGCAGGCGCGGCCTTTGTCGCGTTCAGGCAATCAGACACCACGACAACGGCGAAGTTCTACACCACGGAGGCTGCCGCCCAAGGCACCTTGTCGGTCACGGTGTCGGGCACGGGGAACCTCGCGGTCGACGGTACCACCGATGTTACGCCCGCGGTCGCCGGAACGGTGGAAAGCATCGAAGTCACTCTCGGTGCGGCGGGGATC
>JAHIQC010000210.1 GCA_018902765.1 Actinomycetota bacterium
AGCTCCGTGGCCAGCTCGGCTTTGATGCGCGCCACACCGTCGGTGATCTTGCGGGTGACGAACTCGATTCCTCGGCGGGGGGACTCGTGGTTGAACAGGATCCCGTTACTCGCGTGCATACCGTAGCTCTCGCGGTAGTTCATGGTGATGTAGTAGCCGTAGACCTTGGCGGCACCATAGGGTGAGCGGGGGTGGAACGGCGTGGTCTCGCACTGAGGAGTCTCGTGCACTTTGCCGAACATCTCGGAGCTCGATGCCTGGTAGAAGCGCGCCGCGGGATGAACGCGCTTGATCGCTTCGAGGAGCCTCGTGACGCCGAGCCCATCCACGTCGCCGGTGTATACCGGTTCTTTCCACGACTCGGCCACGAAGGACTGCGCGGCGAGGTTGTAGACCTCGTCCGGGCTGGCTTGTTCGATCGCGTCCATGAGCGAGGTCTGATCGAGCAGGTCCCCGCCGATGATGGTGATGCGATCAGTGATGCCGTCGAGGCGCTCGGTCGTTTCGGAAGACGAGCGACGCATGAGGCCGAAGACCTCATAGCCTCGGTCGAGTAGCAACTCGGCCAGATATGAGCCGTCCTGCCCCGTCAGTCCCGTGATGAGCGCGCGTTTGTTCACCGTGGTGCCTCCTGTTACTCCGGCCGGCCCGCTCTCGCACGGGCGGTGGTCTGTTCAACGACAGTCTCCCACAGCTGGGTGGATGACGCTAAGGGTAGTGCTGCGAATTGCGCTCAGAGGGCGCAGCGAATCACTCGGCGAACCCGCCGCGCCGTGTGGCTCGGGTCCGCCGTTCTGTTTTCCTGCCGAGGAGCAGGGTCGCGAAGCTCCGAGAATCCGCACATCATTTCATCTTGAAATCTCCACCGTTCATCCACTGACGACCGTTCGTCGGATAGCGATGAGCGCCCAGTGCCCGTCCGTCGAATATGCGGCGCGTGGCTCTTGTTGGATGATGGCAAGGGTCCCTATAATCTCTGTTAACGAGTGGGATGTGTTCCAGATCCCCTCATGGAGGCTCGTAGTGTAGGGAGGAAATGGCCGCGCACGCCCTTTAGTGGCAGGCGACGGGGCCAAAGCATGATGGTCCAGGGCAGTCCATCATGGTCGGACGATGTTGGTGGGAGAGAATGAATATGAGTAGGCGTCTGGGCGTCCTGCAAAGAGCAGTTGTCGTCGCGATGTTTTTTGTCGCGGCGCTTTTCGTGTTCTCGGCCGGTGCATTTGCCGCTGACAACACCGGCTGTCTCACGTGTCACGGTCCGAGTATGAGCATGCCCGTGCCTGACGTGGATCGTGACACTGCGTGTCAGTCATGCCACGTCGGGGGCCTTGTGGGCACCCATCCGTACCACCAGTCCGGATCCAACTGCGGGGCCGCATGTCACCCCGGGTGGGGCGACTCGCTCATGACCGCGGTGCCCTCGTACACAGATCCGGTCTCGGGGGCCAGCTTCACATCCGCCACTTCCAAGGCGACCTCTCCTGCGATCCTTCACATCATCCACTCCGACTCTCGCTGGCCCGAGGGAGTCGACACGAGCTTCTCAGCATGCTCGAGCTGTCACGCTCCGGCTGCATGCACCGCGTGTCACGTGGGCGCCGTGTCTGCTAACCACACCGATCACTCCGCCACAGGCAACGCGAACTACACCGCGCAAGCTCCGTGGACCGGTCTTGTCGGTCATGGGGTCGTGGGCGGCAACCAGGCCCAGCACACCGCAGGCGTCGAGACCAACCAGTGCGCGAGCGCCGGATGCCATGACGCAGAGGGCACCAAGGCAAATCGCCCCGGCAGTGTCGAGGATTACAACTACGCTATAGGCGGGAACCCAGAGGACCCCACGGGCTCCTCGAGTGCGATCACCCTCGTGGGCACGTGGCGCTACAAGGCATCTTCCCTCTACACGGGCTCGCGCATGAGCTATAACAACGTGGCCGGCTCGTCGCTCACGGCCACTTTCACCGGCAAGCGCGTCGAGATCGTGAGCGACAAGGACCCGTATCGCGGCCGGGCCGACGTGTATCTGGACGGCGTGAAAGTCGCCACCATCGACACCTACAGCGCCTCGACGGTCTATCAGTCGATCGTGTACTCCTCGGATGCTCTGGCGCCCGGTGCGCACACGATCTCCGTGCGTCCCTTGAACACCAGGAACACCTCGTCACGCGCGGCCTATGTGGTCGTCGACAGCTTCCGCGTCTATGCGGATGTACCGGACTCCATAGCGCCTGCATGCCTGTCTTGTCACGGCGACAAGTCGACCGGCCACGGCGCGACATTCAGCCACGAGGCCACACATACGGTGGGTGTCGAAGCTGGCTTCGCGTG
>JAHIQC010000211.1 GCA_018902765.1 Actinomycetota bacterium
GACCTCAACGATCTTGGCCTTGATCCTGGAGCCGTCATCTCCCGTGGCCGCGCCTTCGATGACCACGAGCACCGCACCCTCGACGAAGGCAACGGCGACGACCTTGCCGCTCTGGCCGTAGTACGCGCTGCGTCCGCCGACGCTCAGCGTGGCGGAGCTGTCCGGATATGAGGCCTTTATCACGCTATCAAGCTCAGCCTTGGCCGCCGTGGCATCCTTGAATTGCTCGGCCACGATGACCGCCTTGAGAAGTGTGCCCGGTGTACCCGGCAGATAATCGCGGGTCAGTGTAAACGGGTCTGTGATCAGCCCCTGGCCGACGAGCCCTGCCACCGAGTCCGGGGTGTATGAAACGAGGCTGAGTATGGGGCCTGTCGGCTGATCGTCGCCGGGAGTCCCGGGATCCTGCCCACCGGGGCCGGGGCCGGTCGGCTGTGTTCCATCAGATGCGGGTATCTTGCCTGATTTGAGCTCAGCCAGCTGAGTGCCCGCTTTGCGATATGTGGCATCGAGCTTGAGTATCGCCGTCAGCGCCGCCGCAGCCCCTGCTGAGTCTCCAGCGTCAAGCGCGGCCTGTGCATCGGCGTAGAGCTTCGCGAGCTTCGTGTGCAAGTCACACGTCACGACCCTCGTGCGAACCGAGTGCTTGCCTACCTCGTCGGCAGGGACCTGCAACTCCTCGGTAGTGTCTGAGACGATCTCGCCCTCGGTACACAGCACGATCTCGCCGCTGCGAACCGTCACGGTCTTTGCGCGACATCCCGCCGACAGCGGAAGCGCGATCAAGAGCACTAGCGCAAGCGTGATCCGAAGCGATCTCATGAGCGTCCTTCCGATACGGGAACCGAAGCCGCATCCACCGCTTCGGGCAATAGCCACACAGACCACGCGCCCAACCCTGCAGCCAGCGCAGATAGAGACAAACCGATCAACTGCCACGCCGAGGAAAGCGGCGTAAACACCAGTGATGCGAACTCCGTGCCGTAGTCTTGCTGGACCTCCGGCGGAATCCAAGTGACCCACGTGTGCAAAGGCATTGTCCGGAGCACGGTCCACGCCATCGCGAGCACCACGAGCGCCCCGAGAATGCCCGCAGCGCGCCATCGTCCGAGGCCGGAGCGCACCGACACTAGGACGATGAGAGCCATCGCAAAAGCGAGCCAGCCGGCAACGGTCTCAAAGCCCGCCATCGTGAAATCAGCAGCGAACACCTCACCGTTACTCAATCCACCTCGCACGGCGACGCCAAGAGCAGGAGCAAGTAGGCCAGCAGCCGCGGCCAAGAGGGCTGCTACCGCGAGGCCAAGCGCCAGGCGCCCCGGAGGCACGACTCGCTTGCGCGGTGAGTCCGCCAGCGCGATGGCGATGGCGCATGCGCCGACCGCACTCGCCCCAATGACGGGAGCGACAAGAATCGGGCGCGGGCCCATGATGCCAACGGCGGATTCAAGAACAGTGAGCAACGTGATCGCAGCAGGAGCGGCGGCGATGGCGGTGCCTGCTATGAGGGCCCCACGACCGGGGCCGACCGACAGCACCATCAAGTACAACACCGCAGACGCTCCTGCCGAGAGCAGGATGATAGGCGATAAGAGTGTGGAGAGTCCTGGGGCAGATCCGATGAGTAGCACTGCCCCGGCGAGCCCCGAACCGATGGCGATCGGCAGCGCACTCGTTGCCCAACCGAGCTTCTCTACACGCGCCGCAAGGTAGAAGACAATCACTACCCATGCCAGCGCTGCTAGGGCCATGTAGACCTGCGGTCCGGTGTAGCGCACGAGCAATGAGAACGAGCTGGGCCTCTCCCAATTCGCGAGCACGCCGGCCGCAGAGACCAAGAGCAAGAGGGCTGCGGCGAGGCGCAAGAGTCTATCGCGTCCAGCGGCAGCCCCGACGCCCACGAGGACGACCCCGACGAAAGCTGTGGTCCAGAACGCGACCACTGAGCCCGCGGGGGCATCACTGTGGCGGTTCGCAAAGACCAACAGCGGCAGTCCTGCCTGAGCAAGCCCTGACGCGATCGCCATGAGCAGCAGCGAAAGTGCTGGGGCGGGGTGCTCCGAAGCGCCGCTCGAGCGATTCGGCCAGTGAACGGTTGCGACCAGCAGGCCGGACAAGAGCGCAGATACGCCGACGACCACGCGAGCGTCGAACCGACCGACAGAGGCCGTGTCCATGACAAAGCGCAACGAAGTTGCGAGAGCCACAATCACCCAAACCACAAAGGCAAGGCCGGGTCTGGACAGCGTCGTAGCGCGGGGAAGGCCGGACTGTGTCCGGCCTTCCCCCTCGGTACGGTATAGCCGCACCAAGCGCATTCGACTCCCTACTTGTTGTGGCAGCTCTCGCACACGTAACGGTTGTCTCCGCGCAGAAGCGCGTTGCCGTCAGTGGGCGGAACGCCACCAGTGCCGCTGTCGGGCTGCGGGTCGGTTGAATCGGCCACATTGGCGTAGCCGGTCATAACCGCGCTCGAGCCGTGAGCAACGTGACAGGTCAGGCAGTCGATCCAGTCCGTGCTGCTGTTGGTTGCCACGTCAGCGGAGCTTCCGTGAGCCAACGGCAAAGGCTGGGTCGTGATGATCAGCGAGCGCGCTCCCAAGTAGTTGCTGAGCGGTACGTTGACCGGGTGGCGATGACGAACGACCGCACCGAAGCCGTCGTTGCTGTCATAACCCAGAGCGACATTGACCACGCCAGCTGAATTCTCGGCGCCTGTCGGGTTGATGTACTGGATATGACATCCCGAACACCAGCCGCTCATGCCCTTTTCAGGGTCTGGGCCAGGAGTCAGATCAGCATCCGGGGCCTTGGCATACATGGGCTGGGTGTAGTTGGGGGTGTAACCCGCAACCTGCAATGCACCAGGTGCATGAAGCAGCCAACCCGTTGTCGGATAGCCGGGCTCAGCCGAGACGACCCACGGGGTCGGCTTCGGATCCTCAGGCGTGTAACCAGGAGCGGTTCCGTCGTAGCCACCAACAACAGCGGCAGACGGACGCTCGAGCGCCGGAAGGACGTCCTTGAGAAGACGATAGTTGGAGCTACCATGAACGTCATGGCAGGTCGAACAGCTCATCTCAACCTGAGGACCGTCCTTGAGGTTACCAAGGATGTCCGGCTCGGTGGATCCGCCGTACACCATCCACGACGCACCCGTGTACATGTGCTGCGTGGGGAACAAAGTAGCCTCAAAGCCACCGCCGTTGAGCGGATCGTTCTGCGTACCGTTGGTCGTTCCTTCGTAGATGCCGGTTTCGACGTTGGTCTCAGCGCCGAGGCTTACGGAGTCATGACATGTGTAGCAGAACTGGTAGATCTCGGTGGACGTCCCGAGCAGCAACGCGCTGCCCTGGGTGTTGTCGGTCTTGGTCCACGTGATGGAGCTGGCAGCCGTGTGTGCGCGGTGACAACCGGCGCAGGCGTCCGTGTCCATCGTATAACCACCGTGGATCGAGAAGTTCGCCATCGCCACACCTGGGGTCAAAGCGATGATGACTGCCGCGGTTACGACCGCGAGCGCAATAAGGCGCTTACGCATTCTTGATCACCCCTCCCCGTTAGCAAGGCGAATACGACGAGCTATCACCGCGATGATACCACCGGCAACGAGCGTCGGCACCACGGTAGCCTTGCTGACAGAATCGGTCAGCATGCTCGAGAGCATCGGCGTGATGTGGTCTTCGACGAACGGGTCGGCCTTCGGAGCTGCGATGATGTACTTCTTACTTGCCCAGAACATGCTGCCGTCGCCCTGGTAGGAGATGTATCCACCAGTGGCAATGATTCCGCCAGCACCGACGATAGCGGCACGAGTGTCCCACTGCATCGCCTTGGCAGGGCAGGTGTAGACACACGTAGGCTCATGCGCCTTCTCGGCGACAAGACCGATCTCCGCGGCCGTGGCACGCGTCGGGTTCGGATCGCCATACGCCGGGTCAAGGTCGGCTGCCGCGCCCGCAACACCGTTGCACAGCGTGCACTTCCAAGCCTTGGACGTGGTGAACAGGTCGCTACCGACACCGACCTTGGGATAACCGCCGCGCTGGCAGTCGGTCACGCACTGCCTGCTGCACTGGGTCGGATCACACTTGGTCGGATCAATCGCGACTGCGCCGTCTGCCTTCTTCTCAAGCGCGCCGAAGGGGCAACGCTTGACACAGGGAGGATCGGGGCAGTGCCAGCAGCTGAATCGGATAAACGGACCCATATCCAGTCGCTTCTGGCTCTTGATGATGACCCTCTGGTCCGGAGCGGTCTTGTGAACGCCCGGGTTAAGCGCCTTCATCTTCCACTTGCGCTTACAGCTGATTACGCAGCCGTTGCAGCGCATGCACTTATCTACATCTTGAAAAACAGCCATCGTATTAGTAGCCACTGATCGTCACCTCCCTTAGGATATCTTCGCGATATTGCACAGACAGGCCTTGTATTCGGGGATGGTCGTGTTCGCATCACCGGCGTCGATACACAGGTCGTTCGCACGGCTACCCGTGGAAAGACCGCGATCGCCCCAGTGCCACGGAATCGCGACGACACCCTGACCAACACGCTGGTTGGACTTCAGACCGACTCCAACGCGAGCCCTGAAGCCCTTTGCGAAGCCAGCTGCGCCATCCGTACGACTCTGCTGGTCGGCGATGCTGTCGCTTCTGGCGGTGGTGACATTCACCCAATCGCCGGTCACGATACCGAGTGCCTGAGCGTCGATCGAGTTGATCTCCACCCAAGGCTCCGGCTCCATCTCGACGTTCCACGCATTGTTGCGAGTGATGGGGCCGCCCTGGAAATGCTCGACGCACCGAATGGTGGTTAGCACGAGCGGGTACGAGGCGGGATCGACCGTGTACGCAGGGTTGCGCCCTGAGCTCGAAGTGGCGACCATGGTGTCGGGCTTGACACAGCTCCACTTGGCTGCGCCGGTGGTGTTGCGACCCCATACAGCGGCGAGGTCTTCACGCGGCGTCTCGTACGGCTCCACGTGTCCAGGGAATCTACCCGTGAGCACGTGAGGCGCAGTGTAGCTGACCAGACACGTATCGGGCTTGTCCTTAAGGGTGTGAACCGAGCGGTACGTAGTTCCATAGTCAATCACGCCGCTGTTGGTGCTCACGAAGAGCCTCGCGACCTGATCTGGGCCCTGGAAGCCGTCGGCCTGATCCCAAGGAGTGTCGACGCTCTGGTTGTACAGGACTCGCCTGTTGACCAGCCACGCGTAACCCCAGTTCTTGAACATAAGGTTGTCGTCCTTGACGGCGTTATAGGCCGCCAGATCGGCAAAGCCAAGCGCCTGAGCTGCAGCATCGCTAGCCAGCGTCTGGCCAAGGTCGCGGTTGTCGCGCGACTTGGCGCGGTTGGCTACCACCCAGTCGCCGCCCTGGCCGCCCGTACCCGTACCGGGGGTGCCTGCGTATGCAAGCGTGTACAGCCAGAACGTGCCACCAGCAGGTCCGGGGGTCTTGACGTTGGCGCTCATCTGACGATAAACCGCCTCGCAGACGGCCTCGGAGCCTGTGGCTGTGCCGAGCGTGGGAGCGGTTGCGTTTGCAGCCCAGCTCTCAACGTTGGCCATGGTCACAGCGGTCTCGAAAGAGCCAGTCGCAGGTGTCCATCCACCAGCGTACTGCTCGCCGTAAAGCTTGTCGTAGACCGTCCCAACGATCGGTACGGAGAGACTGGCCCACACGGCGGAGATATGCGAGAACGCTCCAGCGACGTCAAGTGCCTTCGCGAAACGAAGGAGCATCTCGATATCGGACTTGCTGTTGCCCAAAGGCATGGTCGCGCGCTCGCGCCACTGCAAGACACGTCCGGAGTTGGTAACGCTACCGGCTTCCTCGACGTATGAGCACGACGGAATCAGGTAGGTATAGCTACCGGTCTTGCGCTTACATGCGGCAGTCTCCTGCTCGAAGAGGTCGACGACCACGAGGGTGTCGAGGTTCTCCAGCCCGGTGCGCACCATGCTCTGGTTCGGCTCTGTGATTGCAGGATTCTGACCCCAGACAACTGCGCCTCGGGTGATTCCAGCAGCCATGTTGCGGAACATGGTGATGTGATCGTTGCCGTTTGACTTGGGCCACAGTGCATAAATCTTGTCCATGTCACCAGCAACGAGGTTGCCGCCTGCATCCTGGATGTCACCAAAGAACTTGTTGGTCATCTTAAGGAAGCCTGCCTGCTGCAGCCCGTTCACGTACTTGGCCGGGTTGTAGGCATCGGCGTAGGCACTGCCACTGAGCCGGATACCGTACAGCTTGTCCATGTACTGGCCGAACGACTGAGTGAAGTTCGGGTTCGCGGAGTACCCAGGAATCAGGTGATAGAGGAGACCCATGTCAGTGGAGCCCTGCACGTTGTGAATGCCGCGTAGAGCGTTGATGCCGCCACCCGCACGTCCCATGTTGCCCAGAAGCGTCTGGAGCGTCGCGAACGACTTGACGTTCTGGCCGCCGCAGGTGTGCTGGGTGATACCCATGGCATAGAGCATGGTGGTTGAGCGGTAGTACTGGTTCTTGGGATCAAACAAGATGGTCCCAGGCGTAGCCGGGTCATAGCTCGAGAAACGGCTGTTCTCCAGGTACGCATCGGCCACCGCAACAATCTCGGCCTCGGTGCAACCGCAAATGTCGGCCACCGTGGTGAGATCGTACGGGGCGACCTGCTCGGCCAGCTTGTTGTACACGGTGTCGACGCCAGCCGCATTGTAGGAAGCGGCCATGACCGGCAGGCTCGAGATCCCGGACTGCAGCGAGCGCTGATAGTCCGGCTGACCGCCAAAACCAGTCTCGTCGATGACGAACGCTGCATCCGTATAGCGCGGACGCGACACGGCGGTGCCTGTGCCCAGATCGTTCGTGTACGTACGGCTCTGGTTCTGGTTGAGGTATGCCTCCCAGTTGGTCTTCTTTTGACCTGAGATGTTGGTGATGATGTAGTTGATCAGCCCGTTGATGAAGGCGATGTCGCTGCCGGGGCGGATACGCACGTAAAGATCGGCCTGGGCCGCAGTGCGCGTCTTTCGCGGATCGACGACGACGAGCTTCGCCTTGGGGTGACCGTTGGCGCCAGCACGGGCCTTATTGATGTGGGCCATGCTTGCGGGGTGATTCTCGGCCGGGTTGGCACCCATCACGATGAAGCACGTGGCGTTTGCCATATCCGTCCAGTTATTCGTCATTGCGCCTCGCCCGAATGCGGCGGCCAGACCGGCCACCGTAGACGAGTGTCAAATACGAGCCTGATGCTCGGTGTCTGTCGTCCCGAAGTTCGCAATGAGCTTCCGATAGACGTAGTTCGACTCGTTGTTCATGTGAGAACTGCCGAAGAATACGACGCCCTTGCTGTCGTATTGCTCCAGACCGGTCGTCCAGTCGGCGTAGCCTCGAGCGACCACTTCGTCGTCACGATGGCCCTTGAGCCTGACAGCGGCTTCCTCCATAGCAGTCTGGAGATCCATCGCGGTCCAGTCGCTGGTGCCTTCGATGCGGCGATACGCAACGCCCTCAGTGAAGGCGGGGTTGGCCGCAAAGACCGGATTCACGGGATGAGTACCCGCGTAAGCGCCGATACGACGCTTGTTGGTGACGAGCTGGAACGCGCCCGCACCCTTCGCACACAAACCGCCCTGGTTAAAGGGCGACATATAGTCGCCGTAGACATCGATGACGTTCTTATCAACGTCTACGTCGACAAGCTGCCCGCAACTCGCGGAACAGTAGGGGCATGTGGTGTGGTATGTCGCATCGACCGTCGCAGCAGCAGCCATTGAAGGCGCGACTGCGAAGTCGAGGCCGGCAGCACCAACAGCCGCAGCAGCAGCGCCAGTCTTCAGGAAATCCCGACGACTGAGGCCCTGCTTCACCCCTTCTTCCTTGTCGTATTTCGCCATACTGTATCCCTCTCTTTGCTCCACCAGCCGTTCCGGCGTGGCGGATCGGGTCCCGCGCGAGAGCGGTTCGCTCACGCGCGCGTCTACACCGTGGACACCACCTCCTTCAGGATCGGGCGAAGGCTGAATCCGCGCACGAAAAAGCCGACCAGACTCCACGCCCTCGTGGTGCCATTCGGTCGGCCAGATTGCACGCGCGCCTCCTTACCCAGTAGATGAGCGATCAGAGACGCCGCCGGGCGCCTCAACACTGAACGCTCGTCTCCTTTCCACCGGGAGGCATCGTCGTTTCCTTCGATACCCTGATCGGCTACACCGCCATAGCTCACGCGTTAGGTCGATGCAGCTCGGAGACCGTTCCTATATGTCGTCGCATGTACCCGTCCCGCAGGCCTTGTAACTTTCGTTACAATACGACGTCTCGACGTTACTCCTGAGCACGATAAACGTCAACTACCGTTCGTCGCAATTGCTTGATAACTATGAACTTGATCGGGCATTCTTCGCGTAGCGCTCTAGGAACGTCCGGACATCGAGGACCTCGATGTCCAAGGCGCCTGCGAACGACGCCATGCGAGTATCCTGCGTGCAGAGTCGACCGGCGCGCTTGGCCACGACCAACAGCACCGCCTCGTCATAGGTGATGCCCATGCGATCCACCAGATCGCGCGCATCTGAATCAGAGTGCTCGACACCTTCGATGAGCGCGCCCAGGTCGACTCCTTGGATAACCTTGCCCTCAAAGACCGACCAGCGCGCCTGCGGCGTCAGCCACTTCCAGCGCCTACGCTCCATACGAGGAACAAGTTCACGTCGCTCGAGCTCGACCACGAAGTCCTCGGTGACCGCAAAGCGCTTGCGACGCCACCACCAAAGAAGGAGCGGCAGCAGGAGGAGCGGTGCCGCACACAAAGCGGCCCACTGGCTGCGGGTCTTGGGCATGCCGGGGACGACGATCTCATCTTCGGGCCAGGCCCAGACCTGGATCTGATGATTCTCGCGGTCGGATATGTAGATGTGCTCCTGGCGATCGAGCGCGACGTCGTTCGCATAGCGGAACTCCCCAGGACCGACGCCCTGAGCTCCGAAGGTGACTATGCGCTCCCCTTTGAGGGAGTAGACGTCCGTTGTGTGCGCAAGTGCATCCACGACGTACAGGCGTTCCTTTGAGTCTATGGCCAGCCCACGGGGGATTCCCGCGGTGCGGATGAGGTAATCGAACGAGCCGTCGGGCTTGTACACCTGGATCCTGCGGTTGTTGCTGTCGCCCACGAAGAGCCGGCCGTCCTTGCTCACCACGATCCCGTTGGGGAAGTAGAACTCGCCGGGAAAGTCCGACATTTGATTGGCGCGTCCGGTCTTGCCGAAGCGACGCAGCTCGCGCCCGTCCGGCGTAAACACGATCACGCGATGATTGTTCGTCTGGCCCACATCGGTCGCATACAGGTTGCCTGCAGCATCCCACGTCATCGCGAGCGGACTCCACGTGTTTGCATCTGGCATACCCGGGACTATCTTGCGGATGAAGTCACCTTGGACGGTGAACACGAGGATGGCGCGCACCCGCCTGTCGGACACATACAAGTTGCCATCAGGGCCGATGGCCAGATGGGCCGGAGCTTCAAGCTGATCGGATATGGTGAAGCGATAACGCCCTTCGGTCGAGTAGACTCTCACCACACCGACCTCGGTGTCGGTCGCAAAGACCAGATCGTCCTTGGTGACCGCCACGCCGACGGGGCGCGTCAGTGCGTCATTGCCCGGAGGGCCCGAAATCGAGTACAGATACTCCGGCGGTGCCACCTCTTGGACCGCAGTACTGCCGATCCTTGGAATGGGTAGGCGCCTGTTGTTGACGTAGTAGTACGTGGCCCACAGGACCAGCAGGAACAACAGCAGGAGCAAGACGAGCATGACGATCTTCTTGATCGTCGATGACCGCTTCTTGCGTGCAGGGGTGCTATGGAATTCTGTATCCTTCATCGGATCCGTCACGTCCGCATGCCTTCCTGTCATTTGCTCGTTGCTTCAGAGAGACGTTTGACCGCAGCCAGTGCCTCGGGGTCTTCGGGGGCGAACTTCAGCAGAGTCTCCCATGCAGTTCGGCCGGCAGCGACGTTGCCGACCTTCTCCTGCAGTTGGGCGACCATCCGGATACCGTCGACGTTCTCCGGGTCGATTGCGACCGCTATGCGCGCCTCATCAAGGGCAGAGGTTGTCTCCTTCGATGCGAGCGCTGCGCGTGCCTCGCCTACGTGCTCAGTCGCGGTGCCGAGCTTCGCGAGCTCATCGGCGGGCTCGGCGCGATCAGCCGGAGCGTTATCGATCGACACACGAAGCCGCTCTGCCGCATCGGCCACCTGCCCGTTTTCTATCAGCAGCAACGCATACTCATAGTTGGCTTCAGGAAGAAGCGGGTCGAACTCCAAGGCGTTCCGCAGGTTCTCCTC
>JAHIQC010000212.1 GCA_018902765.1 Actinomycetota bacterium
GTCGAGGTCCGCGATGGCAAGGTCACCGTCTTCGAGGGTGACTACGACTACTACCTGTACAAGCGCGGGCTTATCGAGGCCGCCGAGAAGGGCGACTCGCAGCCCGAGAAGCAGGCGAAGGCCCCTGGCAAGCAGGGAGCCAAGCAGGGCGCCAAGCAAAGTGCGAGCAAGGCCGCGCCTGCGTCTGACAAGGCCGACGGGCGCACTCCTCGGCAAAGGCAGGCTACCGCCGCGCCCGCGCCCGCGCCGGCTCCGGTGAGCGGCCCCAAGACCAAAGAGCAGAAGCGCGCCGAGGCTGAGGCTCGCAACAAGGCATATCGGGCATCGCGTTCACACCGAGGCCGGCTGGACTCCTCAGAAAAGGCTTTGGCGGAGTTGCAGGCCCGACACGACGAGCTGCTCGTGCTTCTCGCTGACCCCGGTTTCTACACCGACGAGGTCAGATTCGACAAAGCGATGGCAGAATACGCGCAGGTGAAGCCCGCTTTGGCTGCAGCTGAGCGCGAATGGATCGCCGCTGCCGAGGAAGTCGAGCGAATCGAAGCAGGAATCGACCCCGAGAAGTAGAAGTGCGCCTCAAGACGGGGGTCCGAGTTTGTAACAATATTTACAATCTCGTCATCTTGCGATAGAAATGCTCTTACCCGTTTGCGTTATCGAGCTTCACGCGCGAGTCCGGGATGCACTGCCAGGTCGTCTAACCGGCCGCATCTTGTAACACAGCGTTACAAAGTGCGAGACCCACCAGGCAGGGGGGGTTACATGGAGGGTATCTCGGCCCAAAGCGTGTGGTTCGTCCTCGGACTCATCACGTCCGCAGTGGCGTTCATACTGCTTGTCTTCGGGCTGAACAGCCTTCTTTCGCCCCGAAACCCCACCGCCGAGAAGATCGAACCGTACGAGTGCGGCATGGATCAAGCAGGTCCGCCACGCGCCGCGGTTCGACTCCGATTCGCCACGGTCGCCATCCTCTTTGTGCTGTTTGACGCAGAGGCTGCGCTCCTGTTCGCGGTAGCACCAGGCCTTCGCGGAAACCCCGTTGCTTTGATCGAGCTTCTGGTGTTCGTTCTGATGCTCGCCCTCGGCCTTGTGTATGCATGGCGTAAGGGGGCACTCGAATGGCGCTAGTCGACAAACTCGGCGAGTCTTTGGACAGGTCGCAAGGCAGCGTCATCCTGACCTCGCTCGATGCGGTCATGGATTGGGCGCGCGGTAAGTCTTTGTGGGCCATGCCCATGGGAACCGCCTGCTGCGCCATGGAGCTCATTGCAGGCTCCTTCAACAAGTTCGATTTCGATCGCCACGGCACGTTCCCGCGCCCTGATCCTCGGCATACTGATGTCATGGTCGTTGCGGGCACCATCACGCGCAAAATGATGCCCGCAGTCCGCAGACTGTACGAGCAGATGCCCGATCCCAAGTGGGTCATCGCCATGGGCAACTGTGCGGTTTCCGGCGGCATCTTCTACTACGACACCTACTCGGTCATCCGTGGCATCGATGAGTTCCTGCCAGTCGATGTGTACATCGCAGGATGCCCACCTCGGCCCGAAGCGCTTCAAGACGCCGTACTCATACTGCGCGAAAAGATCGCTACCGAGTCCATCGTTCCGGGCAAGCGCCGTGAGGGCACGTTCACTCTGCCGACATCGGGCGATGTCACGATGGTGCGGCCTAGTGGTCAGCTAGCGCCTGAAGTGCCCACAGCTTCTGTGGCCGCCGAGCCGACCGAGGGCGAGGGCGCGTGAACATCCAAGAGCTTCGTGAGCACCTGTGCGGTCAGTACCCGGACCTCTGTCCTTTGTTCTCGATCGAGTTCGGTGACGGCATCCTGCTCGTCGGATGCGACCGTGTCTACTCCGCCGCCGAGGACCTCAAGAAGCTGGGATTCGACCGGCTGGGCATGGTCACAGCGGTTGATCGGGGAGAGCACTTCGAGATGGTCTATCGGCTCACCTCACGCTCGATGACCACAGGCATCTTCCTCAAGTGTCAGGTTCCTCGGCATGTTGCCAAAGTTCGTTCGCTCGTGCCGCTGTGGCCGGCGGCTCTGTGGCAGGAGCGCGAGGTGTTCGACCTGTTCGGGATCGACTTCGAGGGCCATCCGGACATGCGGCGAATCCTGCTGCCCGAGGACTGGGTTGGTCACCCACTGCGCAAGGACTATCACGACGAGCGCATCATCAAGCGCCCGGATTACATCTGACGGACCGGTTGGGCGAGGCGCTGAGGTGCCCGTCGCCACGAAGCCATGCACCTGAAAGGGGGTGGA
>JAHIQC010000213.1 GCA_018902765.1 Actinomycetota bacterium
ACCGCACCCAGCTGCCAGTGCCGCTCCCGCTTCCTGAAGTGATGCACGACCATCCCGGTCTGGGAGAGGGTGAACGACGTGAATACGCCGATCGCATAAAGCGGTATGAGCCGTGTGGTCATTCCTCCGAAAGCCACGACCAGCGCCCCAGCCGCGAGGGTGAGCAAGATGACGCCGTTTGAGTACACGAGTCGGTAGCCCCGGTCGCGCAGCTGGTGAGGCAGGTAGTCGTCCTCGGCCACGAAAGAGGCCAAGCGCGGGAAGTCCGCGTAGCTCGTGTTGGCGGCGAGGATGAGAATCGCCATGACCGAAACGGAGATCAGGTAGTAAAGCCAGCCGGTGCCGAAGATCGCGCGAGAGAGCTGCGAAATCACGGTCTCGTCGGTCGGCTGCACACCCGCCATGACGGCCAGAGCTGACACGCCCACGAACAGGAACAGCAGTATGCCGGCCATCCAGACCAGTGTCCGTGAGGCGTTCTTGGCCGATGGCTCGCGAAACGCGGTCACGCCGTTGGCGATAGCCTCGACGCCCGTCATCGCCGTACATCCCGAGGCGAAGGCCTTGAGCACAAGGAACATCGTGAGCGTCTGAACGCCGAACTGCGCCTCCTCGGCGGGCGGAATCGTGAACGGGTTGCCGGTAGCGAAACGTGCAAGCCCCGCGAGCACCGTGATGCCCACGAGGATCACGAACGCGAAGGTAGGGCCGGCGAACAACGTCCCGGACTCTTTCACGCCTCGCAGGTTCGCGAGCATGAGCAAGGCGATGAAGAACAGTGCGATCTCCACTCGGAACGGCGCCGCCTGAGGCCATGCTGAGGTGATGGCCGCGACGCCCGCCGAAATGGAGACGGCGACGGTGAGGATGTAGTCCACCAGAAGCGATGCTCCCGCGACAAGCCCCGAGGCCGATCCCAGGTTCTCCTTGGCGACGATGTATGCGCCGCCGCCGCCCGGATATGACTTGATCGTCTGGCGATAGGAGATCACCACGATGGTCAGCAGTGTGCCGACCGCGATCGCGATCGGAAGCGTGAGGTGCATCGACGCCGAGCCCGCAAGGGCAAGAACCAGGACGATCTCGCCTGTGGCGTAGGCGACCGAGGATAGCGCGTCGCTCGAGAACACCGCGAGTGCCACCGGGTTGGAGAGGCGCTGATGCGCGGCCTCTCGATTGTGGAGCGGATTTCCCAGAAGCAACCGCTTCACGAATGACGCCATGTGGACTCCCTGTTCCCGTTCACGATCCAGCCTTCGGACACTATACGCCCAACGTCCGCATTTCCATCGCATCGAGAAGCGAGAACAGCATCCTGTTGTTGGGCTCGAAGAGCGCGCGCTTTGAAAGCATCTCCTCTGCCGAGGAGATCCACTCGCCTCCAGGCGATAGCTCCTCCGCAGCCTCGCGTGACAGTGCAGCCCATGAGGCGGGCGTGGCCTCCATGTGGAACTGTAGGCCGACAACCCGGCCGCCGTGGGACTCGAAGGCCTGATTCGGCGTACACGCGCTTGATGCCGTGCGTTGTGCACCCGGCGGGATCGTGAACGTGTCGCCATGCCAGTGCAGGGTGTCGAAGCGTTCGGGCAAAGCGCCAAAGACCACAGAGGTTCGCCCGTTCTCCGTCAGATCCACCGGGTACCAGCCGATCTCGGGCTGCGCGCCTTTGACCACTTGGCCGCCGAGCACGTCGGCCACAAGCTGCGCGCCCAGGCAGATGCCGAGCACCAACTTGCCCTCGTCGATCGCAGCGCGGATGAAGCGCTTCTCCTCGGCAAGCCAGGGGTATTCGCGTTCTTGGTGGATGCTCATGGGTCCACCCATCACCACGAGCATCTCGAACTCGCCGGGGTGTAGAAACTCTCGGGCGTACACGGGTGTGCCGCTGACCTGGTGCCCTCGCGCGGCGGCCCACTCGGCGATGGCTCCGATGCCCTCGTAGGGGACGTGCTGAAGATAGTGGATGCGCACGACATGTCCTTTCGGTCCGGCGGCGATACCGATTGTCCGAATCCCAAGCGTAGCGGATTAACTGGGCATACCGCTTATCCGAATCGGTGATCGGAAGCGATTAACACATATTTGCAATGCCTATATATGTAATTACGTGGCGCGCCTTCCGGGCGTGCTTTTGCGAATGGAGGCAAGTGATGGGAGCGTTGGAAGGTGTCATCTGGTTCGGGCTGTGGTCGCTCGGCGTTGTTGTTGGCGCTGTGGTGCTGTGGTTCGTCCTGGGCGTTCGGATCATCAGATCCGACAAAGTGGGGATCGTTGAGAAATGGTGGTCCCCAAAAGGTTCGCTCACGGACAACATCATCGCACTGCACGGCGAAGCCGGTTACCAGCCCCAAGTCCTGCGAGGTGGCGTCCACTTCCGCACGCCGTTCATGTACCGCGTGCATGTGATGCCCCTGATAACCATCCCGCAGGGCAAGATCGGGTACGTGTTCTCGCGTGATGGTGAGCCGCTTGGCCCAGCTCAGACACTGGCTCGGGTCATCGACTCGGCGTACTACCAGGATGTACGTGCGTTCTTTGAAAATGGTGGTCAGCGTGGTCCGCAGCGTCAGATCCTGCGTGAAGGCACCTACGCCTTCAACCTCGCACAGTTCATCATCATCACCGAGGGCATGACCTACTTCTTGCCGATGGGCAACAAGGGGGACATTGCGACCATCCAGTCGATGGCGCAGCACCTCCAGGCACTTGGAGGTTTCGACCCGGTGGTGATCCGAGGTGCAGATGACAAGACCGGCATCGTAACGGTGCACGACGGACCGTCCCTACCGATGGGCGACATCATCGCTCCTGCGGTCGGTGATACCCCTGATGACCCGCACTACCACAATAACTTCCAGGATCCTGAGGCCTTCCTAGCCGCCGGATTCCGTGGACGCCAGTACCAGGTCCTGACCGAGGGTACGTACTTCATCAACCGCCTGTTCGCGACCATCGAGCTCATCAACAAGATGACCATCCCGGTCGGCTACGCAGGTGTCGTGGTGTCGTACATCGGCCCCAAGGGCAAGGACATCTCCGGTGACGAGTACCGTCACGGCGAGCTGGTGGCTCCGGGGAACCGTGGTGTCTGGAACGAGGCTTTGCTTCCGGGCAAGTATGCATTCAACACGTATGCGGGCACCGTTGTCATGGTCCCGACCACCAACATCATCCTCAAGTGGATCGCCACTGAGACCGGTGGTCACAGCTACGATGAGAACCTGTCAGAGGTCGAACTCATCACGAGAGACGCCTTTGAGCCTAGGCTGCCGCTGTCGGTCGTCATTCATATCGACTACCGCAAGGCTCCCTTGGTGATACAGCGCTTCGGTGACATCAAGATGCTCGTGAATCAGACGCTCGACCCTATGGTCTCTGCGTACTTCAAGAACATCGGTCAGACCAAGACGATCATCGAACTCATTCAGCAGCGCTCCGAGATCCAGCAGTCCTCGAGCACAGACATGAAGGAGAAGTTCGGTCACTACAACCTCGAACTCGAGGAAGTTCTCATCGGCACGCCAAGGTCGGCGGCCGGAGACGACAAGATCGAACAGATCCTCATGCAGCTGCGTGATCGCCAGGTGGCCGTCGAGAAGCTCGAGACCTTCGAGCGTCAGCGCGTCGCTGCCGACAAGGAGAGAGAGCTCAAGCAGGCCACGGCCATAGCCGAACAGCAGACGATGCTGACTCAGTCCGAGATCAACATCCAGGTACAGGAGAACACGGGTCGTGCGGAACTGCAGCGTGCTGCGCAGGATGCGGATCGTATGCGCACCTTGGCCAAGGCAGACGCCGACAAGGTCAAGCTACTCGCATCGGGCGAAGCTGAGCGCGTGACGCTCATCGCCCAAGCCGATGCACGCAAGATCGCCGTGACCGCCGAGGCTGATGCAACGCGCATCACTCTCACCGGTGAAGCTGACGCAAGGCGGATCAAAGCCATAGCCGAAGCCAGGGCCGAGGAAGAGGCTCGCGTGGGAGTGGGTAAGGCCATAGCCATCGACGAGCAGGTACGTGCCTACGGTGGCCCGCAGCTTCAGTTGATGCAGGACGTCATGACAAAGATCGCCACGGCGATCGAGACCTCAAAGGTACAGATCGTTCCGAGCACCGTCGTGAACATGGGCGGCGGCGAGGGCGATGGTGCCGCGAGCAGCAACGCGTTCGGGTTGCTCATGGCGATGCTCTCGACTGAGAAGTTGGGTGAGATGACGACCAAGAATGCACCGGCCGACCCCGCGCAGCGGGAGATGGTCGCGGCGATCAAGGCCGATCTTCGCACCACGATGACTCGTCCGAGCAAGGCATCAGCCGTCACGGCCGATATGGCCGTTGAGCCGAAGGCGCCGAAGGATTCGGCCCTTTAGGGGGTGAGTGCGAACAAGATCGGGGCTCCGGGAAACCGGAGCCCCTTTTGTTTTGTGGTAGATCAGGGTGGAGCTGGCACGCTACTCGCGGGAGCTGCCCATCAGTCCAAGACGAAGGATGCCACGTCGCTGCCTGTCGACAGCAGCTCCCAGTGCCCGGATACGCCTGCGTGACGCGCGCCGAGCTCGAAGTGCAGCATCGCGATGCCGCAGTCGAGTCGCTTGGACACCTTCTTGTAGGCGTCCGAGCCCTCGTGGGCGACCGTGATCCTGCCCTGTGCATACGAGAAGCGCCATGGCTGTCGGTTGAGTGCGCTGGGTGCGAGCCGTGCGGCTTCAACTCCAGCTCTGGCCCACGGTGGCCACGAGTCGAAACCGGGCGCGGTCTCCTCGGCAAACTTGCGCGGCTTGGGGCCAGGAGACGTGTGCCCGAAGATGGTTCGCTCAGCAAAGCTGGTCCTGCTCGTCGCGTATCCGAGCGGTGAGATGCCGAAGACGCGCTCCCCCGACTTGAGCTTCACGGCGTCAGTGACTCTCGCTGCGTTGAGGGTGCCTCCGAGCCAGCAGGAATCCATGCCCAGACGCGTCGCCTCGAGCACCGCAGCCTCACCCGTGTAGCCGACGCATTCGTCGACGCCTGGCGCTCCGACGGTCCCTATGAACACGAGCGCGCTCGGCGCGCCCGACACCTTACCGTAGGAACCCACGATCCCTGTGAATATCCTTGGAGAGGCTTGACGCAGAAGCACCGTCCGAGCTACATCCGAAGGGTGAAACGTATGTGCGAATTGCTCGATGGCGGCGATAGCCGTGGCGTCTACGGGGGTGCCATCATAGCTTCGGCGCGAGGATCGCTCGCGGCCGACCTTCAGCCAATCGGCAACCGGAGCCTGCGGGAACGAGAGTGTGGTCACGGACAACTCCTCAAAGGGCGTCCCGTTCCCAAAATCGGGAGAGGCGAGCCTGGGCGTGGACGGGATACGAGTACGGGTACATTCTTCCACACATCGCGAGTGGCGAGTCATGTCGCGCATTGCAGGGCTACCTCGACGAAGTAGGAGTTTCCATTGGCCGCAGTCCAGGTGTTGGGAGTCGAGAAGCTTGCGCCACCAGAGGCGTGCGCGGGGCTACTCGTCCATCTGCAATCGTTGGCAAACCCGGATAACGTCGCGGGGATGGCCCGATTCGGGATAAGCCCGAACGCGACTCTCGGGGTCTCCGTGACCACGCTGCGCGCCATCGCGCGCCCAATCATGCGAGCACGCAAGCCCGATGGGTCGTGGCGGCATTCCGTCGCCGCCGAACTGTGGGGCAGCGAGATCCATGAGGCGCGAATCCTGGCGGTATTGCTCGACGACCCGGCACTGGTGACGCGCGAACAGGCCCTCGCATGGGCCTCAGATTCCGACTCATGGGACATCACCGATCAACTGTGCATGAACCTGCTTGACCGCACCGACTTCGCATACGAGCTTACGCAGGAGTGGTCGAACGCCTCAGGCGAGTTCGTGAAGCGCGCCGCCTTCTCTCTCATGGCGAGCCTGGCAAGCCACGACAAGACCTCTGCCGATGAGCGATTCCTCCCGATGCTCGCAGCCATCGAAAGAGAGGCGGGCGATCCGCGCAACTTCGTAAAGAAGTCCGTCAGCTGGGCACTGCGCGGCGTCGGGAAACGCTCGAAAACGCTGCACGGGCCTGCGTTGGACACCGCACTACGTTTAGCCGAGAGCGGGGACGGGGCCGCGAGGTGGATCGGACGAGATGCGACGCGGGAGCTCGACGGGCCAGCGGTCCGAGCGCGCCTCGGGCTTTCGTGAGGAGCACGTTCACCCTCGCCATGCCGATGACTGACCACCGCGCATAAGAAAGAGCGCCGACCCTGTGCTGACAGGTCGGCGCTCTCGTGTCTACTGGTGGAGCCAGGGGGACTCGAACCCCCGACTTCGACCTTGCAAAGGTCGCACTCTCCCAACTGAGTTATGGCCCCGCGTCACCGCTCGCGCGGCAGTAACGTAGTGTACCTGCCTCACGCGGCTGATGCCACCCACATCTATCGAGGACTCTCGGCGCCTTCCCTC
>JAHIQC010000214.1 GCA_018902765.1 Actinomycetota bacterium
GACTCTCATGACTTCGCCACTCTCTGGCACCCTGGCGCCATCGGTCGCAGGTCGCACCGAGGTTCAGGGCATCGGCATCCAGGCCTACCCGATCGGGTGGTTCACCCGCTCCAACTTCGGTGGCCGGTTCTCGACTCAGCTCAAGTTCGCCGGCTGGGACGGCATCGTGGTCACGGGCAAGTCGCCCAAGAAGGTATGGCTCAACATCGTCAATGGTGACGTCAAGCTTCAGGACGCCACCGACTTGTGGGGCCTTGACACTCGCGAGACCCAGGAAGAGATCTGGGCATCGGTCGAGCCGAGCAAGAAGGATGGCGGCTGGGTCAACATGGGCACGTCTCGCGATGCGGGACGCACGACTCAGCACCCCGCCGTTCTGACGTGTGGCCCGAATGCGGAAACGTTCGGGCCGATGGCCGCGCTCGTGCACGACGCCGGCAACGGCGCCGGACAGGGCGGGTTCGGCGGCGTTTTCGCTTCCAAGAACCTCAAGGCGATCAGTGTCATTGGCACCGGTGGCGTCACCATCGCCGATCCGGGCGCGCTCATGGACGCCCGCATCTGGGCCAACGGCTACTCGTTCGCCGGACACCACGACGACCCTGCTGAGTACGTTGGTCTGGCATCCTTTCCCTCGACGCCGGGCAAGCCGCTCTCAACGATCCAAGACAATCCCGCGGGCACCAAGTCGCGTCCGCAGGGCTGCGTCGGCTGCATCCGCAACTGCCGAGGCAGAACCGACACCGGGAAGGGCAACGAGTCCCAGTGCGTCGACTTCTTCTGGTACGACGCCCATGACGTCAAGGCGCACGGCCATGTCACCGAAGCGACCCCTCGGGCCGCCGATGCCATGCAGCTGTCGGGTCTCAATGCGTTCGCTCTTGAGGCTGCCACGTTGTGGCTCGAGGCTCTCTCCAACCAGGGGCTGATCGGCAAGGGTAAAGAGATCGAGTCAAGCCTGCCCTTTGCACGGTTCGGATCCGCCGAGTTCGCTGAGGCTCTGTGCAACTGCATCATCACGCAGACCGACATCGGCAAGGACCTCGCCCTCGGAGTCGCTCAGGCGGCCGAGAAGTGGGGTCGCCTCGAGATGGACACCACCAGTGGCATCCTCCCACTCCAGGAGTGGGGTCTCCCGCACCACTACGACGCACGCACCGAAGTCGAGTGGGGCTACGGATCGCTTCTGGGCGAGCGCGACATCAATGAGCACGACTTCAACTGGGTCGTGTACTGGACGCCCACCATCAACGGTCTGTTCGGTTTGGAGCCTGTCGTGAGCGCGCAGCGCCTCTCCGAGATCATTGCCAAGAAGACGGCACCGTACAACGACCCGATGATGATCAACTACAGCGACGAGGGCATCTACTCCGAGGCTATGGCCAAGACCGTTGCATGGCACCGCCACTACACACGGTTCTACAAGCAGTCGATGCTCTTCTGCGACTGGGCGTGGGCGGACTTCGTGAACCCGTACGGCCCCGACAACGAGGGAATGACCTCAGTCGGCGAGAACAAGTTCATGAACGCCATCACGGGCGACACTATGACCTTCGAAGAGGGTATGGAAGTCGGCCGCAGGATCTGGAACCTCGATCGCGCCGTATGGGCTTTGCAAGGTCGCCATCGCGACATCGAGCAGTTCTCGGAGTACAGCTATACCACGGGCGCACAGCCTGGCATGACGACCTACGAAGCTCCCTACGTCATGCCGGTGTTCGAGGACAACGAATGGGCGTTCAAGAGCGTGGCTGGCCGCGTGCTCGACCGCAAGAAGGTCGAGGAGTGGAAGTCATTGTTCTTTGAGCTAGAAGGCTGGGACATCAAGTCCGGATGGCCGACCCGCGACACGCTCGCAAAGTTGGATCTCGCCAATGTTGCCGACGAGCTCGAGAAGGCCGGAAAGCTGGGTGCATCAGCATGAGTCAGACACCACTGCCAGCGATAGACGCCGGACTTGCCTCCAGGATTCTGCGTCACGTCGAACCGACGGAGGCTCTTGAGGCCGGAATCCTTACCCCTATGGCCGGGACAAGGCCGATCAGGCTGTTCAGCCTTGAGGAGGCCGAGCGGTTCTTGCTCCTGCACGATGGGAAGACCGTCGCGCTTGGTGGCGCGTGGGCGACGCTCAACTACGTTGACCCGTCTCATCTGGCCGCGTGGATTGGAGACGTGCTGGGCGATGCTGTGCTCAGCGCCGGGCTACTCGAGATCGCTTCGTCTCGCAAGCCGTACGGATTTCTCGTACCGGAGATGAAGAGCCTGATCGCTTCGAGGATCAAACAGTGCAATGAGGCTCTTGGCTTTGAGGAAGCAGTGGCCAAGTAGCTTCGGTAGCATGAAAGGCGTCGGGCCCGCCCGGGTCCGGCGCCCGTTACTGTCAGATTGGCGAGCGGAGGTGCACTGCGATGAGAGTGCTGCTGTTTCAAGCGCCGGCCTCGATGCTCAGCCCGCACGCACGCCTGTCGCCACCGCTTGGGCTGGCGTACGTCGCGCAGTACCTACTCGATCAAGGTCACGAGGTGCAGATCGTCGACCTGAATGTAACCGGTCTAAATCCGGCGCGAATCCGAGGCACTCTCAACCGCGTGCGGCCGCAACTCGTTGGGATTTCGTCTCACACGGAAACCTATCCGAACGCGCTGGCTCTCGCGAGGTTGGTCAAGGAGTTCGACCCTGAGCTGCCGGTCCTCTTCGGGGGGCCTCATGCCAGCATCTTGCCACTTGAGGTACTCGCACAGCCGGACGTCGACTACGTCGCGGTGGGCGAGGGCGAGCTGACCGCGGCAGAGCTCCTGCAGGCGCTTGATGGAGGTGTACGCCTAGCCGCAATCGCTCTCATCGCCGGCCTGGGCCACAAAGTCCGAGGCGTGCCGAAGCTGAACGCGACGCGTGAGCCTCTTGATGCGGCCCTCATCGGCAGGCCGGCGCGGCGGCTGCTTTCATTGGAGTTCTACGAGGACGCTTTCAACGTCCTGGCCGCCCGCGGTGGATGCCCGTACCGCTGCCCGTTCTGTTCGGCATCGTATCTGTGGGGCGGACACAGGCGGATGAGGCCGGTGGGTGACGTCCTAGCCGAAGTCGCCGAAGTGATTCGCGACTACGGTGCGGAGCACGTGTTCTTCGTCGACGACATCCTCACACTGGACCGAGTCTGGCTGGGTGAGCTGATGGACGCGATCGAGGCCTTGGGCGGCGGCTTCACGTGGGGCTGCGCCACGCGGGTCGATTGCGTCGACGACACGATGCTGCGGCGCATGTCTGCGACCGGGTGCACGGGAATTCAGTTCGGCATCGAGTCCGGTGCGCAGGACATACTCGACTCGGTCAAAGGCATTCGCAAGGCGGATGCGCTCGCCGCGGTGCGCTGCGCAGTTGAGGCAGGCATCAACGTCGCATGCTCGTTCATGATTCCGTTCCCGGATGACACCGAGGAGACGCTCGCGCAGACCGAGGCGTTCATGCGGCAGATTCGCGAGGCGGGCGGCAAGCTTCTGATCTCGTACACCACGCCCTTCCCGGGCACGATGTTCTACGAACGCGCCGAGGAGCTCGGGC
>JAHIQC010000215.1 GCA_018902765.1 Actinomycetota bacterium
CGGCGCTGCGTCTGGGCGCGAGGTCGACACCTACTCGGTGGGCGTGGGCAACATCATGCAGGCCATGGTCGAGTCCGGCGTGCCGCGGCTTGCGGTCATGAGCGCCTCGGGCACGTTTCACCGTTCGAGCCGCAATCTCACGGTGGGCTACCGCATGATGATGAAAGCGACACTGGGCGGCTTATACGATGACCTTGAGCGCATGGAGCAGCGCATCATGGCGAGCCAGCTCGAGTGGACGATCGTGCGAGCGGCCGGACTCACGGATGGCGAGTTCACCGGGGTCTACCGTATCGGGGACCACGGTAAGCCGCTCGCGAACGGGCAGCGCATCTCGAGAGCCGACGTCGCGGCGCTATTGCTCAAGTCGCTCTACACGGATCGCTGGCTGCGTCGGGCCGTCACGGTTGCGTACTGATGCCGCCTGAGCCAGCTTCGCCAGCATCGGTACCCCCGGAGCGCATCAAGGAGTACGACGCGCTTGTGGCGCTGCTCATGCAAAACGCCTCGCCGCCCGACGAGAAGGCCCGTGAGTGGGCCGAGCGCATCGCGCGCGCATCGCTTGAGCCCGAGCATCTGTTCCACGCATTGCGGTTCGAGCGCCGCGACGAGCTGTCCGATTTGATGCGCGAACGTTTCAATCCGCTGTTCCTCGGAAACACCAAGAACATGCGCTGGAAGAAGTACCTGTACAAGCGCCTGTGTGGCTGGGAGGGCTTTCACCATTGAAGTCGCCCGTCGTGCAGTGCGTGTACGCACTACGAAGAGTGCTTCGGCGCCGAGGAGTAAGGACGAACCTGTGACATTGTCGATACGCAGCACCGTGCCTTTGGCAAATGGCGTCCCGATGCCGGTGCTGGGCCTTGGGACCTACAAGTCGGTCGAGCCCAGTGATATCCGCGCGTCTGTCGAGGCGGCGCTTGAGGCGGGATACCGCAACATCGACACCGCTTCGATGTACAACAACGAGGCCGTGATCGGCGAAGTCCTGCGCGAGAGTGCGGTCCCGCGCGAGGAGCTGTTCATCGCCACGAAGGTGTGGAACGACGAGCAGGGTTATCACGCGACTCTGGACGCCTGGGACCGCAGCACTGAACGGCTCGGTTTGGACTATCTGGACCTCTATCTCATCCACTGGCCCATGGCCGAGATGTACGCCGACACGTGGCAGGCGATGCAGGAGCTTCACGCAGATGGCCGCGTGCGCGCGATAGGCGTATGCAACTTTCTGCCGCCGCATCTGGAGGCACTGTCCGCCGTGGCTGAGATCGGCCCGATGGTCGACCAGGTCGAACTACACCCGTACCTCCAGCAGCCTGAGTTGCAGGAATACTGCGCGACAGAGGGCATCGTGCTGCAGGCGTGGGCACCGGTCATGCGGGGTCGCGTGGCCGAGGTCCCTGAGATCATCGAGATCGCACAACACCACGGGGTTTCGCCGTATCAGGTCTCGATACGTTGGGTCCTGCAGCAGGGCATATCCGCGATACCCAAGTCCGTACATCCGGATCGCATTCGCGAGAACGCCGACGTCTTCGATTTCGAGCTATCTGCCGAGGAGATGACCGTCATGGCATCGCTCGATCAGGGACTCAGGGTCGGGCGGCACCCCGATAGCTGGGGACTGACCTGATCCGCGGATTCGGGACAGGTTCAGCGGGCCGCTCTCGGCTCCGAAGGCTCGCACGGCATCAGAAGGCATTCACATCGCGAGCCGCCGCTGTCTGTGCGGCAGCCGACAGAGCTTCGAGTGCTGTGGCTATGGCGGGGCTTTGGCGACTCCCGGCGCGCACGACCGCGACTATTCGGCGGTTGATCTCGGTGTCCGCGGGCTCTCGGAGCACGACGTCGGGGTATTCCTTGAACATCGCCAGTGGCGGGACGAGCGCGATACCGAGGTCGGCTTGCACCGCTGCCAAGATCACCTGGTAGTCGTTGCTTTGGAATGGGATCTTGGGCTCGAACCCCGCTTCGTTGGCGACGCGAACCTGAATCTCCAGAAACGGTGAGCCGTCGCGCCCCACGACCCAGTCCTCATCGGCCAGATCGGCGATGCGCAAAGGGCCACTCGCGATGGATGCGTGATCTCGATGCATGGCCACATACATCGGCTCATGCATCAGGATGATCCGCTCGACGCCCGGATCTCGAGGAGTGGGGAGGTGATCGAACTCGTAGGTGACGACCACGTCCATCTCACCGACTTTGAGCGCCGGAATGCTCTCCTCGGGCTCCAGATCGCTCACCCGCAACTCGATGCCCGGGTTTGCGGCTCGGATGTGCTTGAGCGCCGGCACGAGGATCGCTCGGGCGGCGGTGGGAAAGGCACAGATCGAGAGCCGTCCCGCAAGACCGCCGGCGACAGCGGCCAGGTCCGCCTGAGCTTCTTCGAGTACCGCCAGTACCTGTTCGGTCCGGCTCACGAGTCGCTCTCCGGCCGACGTGAGGCGAACTGAGCGATGCGAGCGATCCAGCAGACCGACCCCCGCTTCGCGTTCCAGCGCCGTCATCTGCTGCGAGACGCCGGACGGTGTCATGTAGAGCGCCTCGGCCGCGGCGGCGATGCTGCCGTGCGAGGCGACTTCTCTGAGGATGCGCATGCGGTTCACGTTTAACATTAAGTAGAACTTACGCTAATGAGAAGTAAACGACAATGGAACTTCACTGTCATTCAGCCGATACTACAAACAGGAAGAAGAACGACACAGAGCTTTCGAATCATCTGAGTCAGGAGGAGATCATGTTCATGGACAGCTTCAGCGAGGGAACCGTTTACTACACCCGCGCGTTGGCCATCCTTGGCGTCGTCATCGCGATCGCCGCACTCGCCTCCGCGCTCTAAGAACCACCCTCTCCAAAGTGGTTTCTCCCACCGTCACTGGTGCCCGCCGGTGGCGGTGCTCCGTTTTCCGGGGTCTTTAGCGCCGCTTCACACGATGGCCACAGGCGCCACGAGCGCTATCACCAGCCGCGGCCGGCGCCACCGCCTCCCGACGAGCCGCCGCCGAAGCCACCTCCGCCGCCGAAGCCACCGCCCGATGAACCGCCGCCGCCGAAACCGCCAAAGCCGCC
>JAHIQC010000216.1 GCA_018902765.1 Actinomycetota bacterium
ATCGGGCGGGTCGCAGACGTGAGGACGGTTCCGCGTTCACGGCATAACCCGCAGTTCGACATCTCCGTGATGCCCGATTGGTTATCTGACGCCGGCATAGCGTATGAGCATATGCCGGGGCTCGGCGGATTCCGCCATGCAGCGCCGGATTCTCGCAATCTCGGTTGGCACAGCCTCGCCTTTCGGGGATATGCCGACTACATGCAGTCGCCCGAGTTCGCCACAGCACTTGATCACTTGGTGGTCGAAGCACGGCAGAGCATCGTGGCGGTCATGTGCGCAGAGGCGGTGCCGTGGCGCTGCCACCGGTCCTTGATCGGAGACGTGCTCGTTGTACGTGGGATACCCGTGAACGACATCATCGGTCCCCATTCCTCGCGGCCACATCGCTTGACCGCCTTCGCCGAGGTGGACGGAGAGCGTCTCACATACCCGTTGGTTCTCGAGCCGGCCAAGCGCACCTGACCTCGGTCGGAACCAGCAGTACGTGGCGGATCTTCGCGCTAGAGCTGAGGGTTGCCGTCGGTCATCAGCATGAAGAATACGAGAGGCTGATCAGAATCGTTGTGTATGCCGTGAGACTGCCCGGCCTTCAGTACATACATGTCACCGGTACCGATCGCGAACCGCTCGCCATCTAGGATTCCGATGCCGGTGCCCTCCACCACCAGATAGAGCTCGTCATGCCTTGGGTGCGGGTGATTACCGATGCTGGCGCCGGGTTCGAGCATGACCCGTCCCGCCGAGATCACCCCGCTCATCTCACCATTCTTGAGATAGTCGACGACGAGAGCCGGCCCCTCTCCGCCATGAATTGCGGTCTTTCGCGCTATCTCGAGCTCGTTTAGCCGACGAATCACTTCAATCTCCTCTGTCTGAGTATCTCTTTGTCTGCTTATGGATGGGGCCTGGTCGGTATCGAGGGCGCTCCGACACCCTGCAAGGATGCCGAAATTAGCGGCGTTCGACATCTAGCGCCGGACCATGCCCCGTTGCGACGAAGCGCACAGCAAGCGGCGACAAGACTCGCCTCATCTTCTCCAGCGCGACCGGATCCGGGATCTTCTCGGTCGAGATCGCTTCGACCTCCGTCACCCAGTCGGATTTGACGACTGGCTGATCGAGCGATCCGAGCCGCATGATCAGGTCGCTGCTGAAGAGAATAGAGCGTGTTTCCTCGAAGGCGAGCAACCCCTCCCACAGATGCATCTCGGAGGGATACGCGACAAAAGAAAGACCTCCATCGCCGAGGTCGAGGGTCTCACCCGGCGCCTTCACGAGCGAGCATTCCGTCAAGCCAAATCCGGAAAGCTGCCGAGCCGTGACTTCTGAACACACGGCGAAGGCCGATGGGAACGCGTCGAGCACTTTGACAATCCCGCCGCACTCGTCGCTTTCGAAATGCGAGACGAACACATAGCGCAGTTCCTTGTCGCCAAGCGCCACCCGGAGCTGAGCACACAATCGGCTTGCATCTGCGTTGCTGCCTGTGTGCACGAGCAGAGGCTCTTCTGTTGCGAGTAGATACTGGTTGAACGTGAGCGGCAGCATTGGTGGCTGTGTCACGAACATGTGAAGTTGTCCGCCGAGCAATTCGTACGAGTCTGGCACTGCTGACCTCCGTACTAGGTCTATTGGCTCTGGAATCCGATTATGCATCACAGACCACCGCCTGTGAGTGTCTCGCGCCCGTTGCGCTCTCGGTCGTGGATAGAAATGACACTGTGGGCTTCGGCCACGGATTCCAGGGCGCTACTCCACGGAGATCGCGGTAACGGGACAGATCTCCACCGCCTCAACCACGCAGTCCTCTTGCTCGGGCGGTATCGGTTCGACCATTACGTGGGAGAAACCGTCATCCTGCATCTCAAAGATCTGTGGGCATGTATCTACGCACAGCTCGCAACCGATGCACAGGTCTTCGTCGACAGTCGCCTTCATCTCTCTCCTCAGAATCGTTGACGCAATGGGCTTGAGTGCGCGTTGGCGCGGCGCCCTAGTCGTGCATGTCGCCTTTCGTGCGACGCCCCAACGCCGTGAGCACGACGTTGGCCTCGTTGTGCTCAGCGTCCTTGGCTCCGAACAGGATCGTGACGATCTTTCTGTGCCGTTCGATGTCCAAGACGAGATCGAGCAGTTCCGCATGCCCCGAGAGCTCTTCTTCGTAGCGTTTCTGGAACTCCGGCCACTTCTCCACATCGTGGCCGTACCACTTCCGCAGCTCGGTCGTGGGGGCGATCCGTCGCAGCCACAGGTCGACGCTCGCCGACTCTTCAGTCAGGCCCCGCGGCCACAGCCGGTCCACCAGGATCCGGTAGCCGTCGGACTTGGAAGCGGGATCATAGACGCGCTTGAGCTCGATGCTCATCTGCACCACGTCTCTCTTCTTGTGAGGCGGCCTAGCTTACTGCGGGGTCATGCTCGCAATAGTGGTTGCCGACCAGCCCATTCTCGCCCCACACCTGACAGGCGGGGCAGTTGCAGAGGTTCACGAAGCTGAGGTCCTCACAGGCCGCCGTGCCGGTGGAGCAATACAGGCCTCCAAGTTGATCGGGCGGAGGCAGTTCGTCGGTCGTCTTGGAGGCTTCGTACAGGTCATGAGCACACTTGCTGTGGACCTGCACCGGGCAAGACCCGCACCAGCACTTCTCCACGTTCCTTTTGGTATACGCGACCTTCGACATATCGACTTCCTTTCCGAAGAGGAGGAACACCTGAGCGGTGTACCTGCCAATCTCCATTCAACGGTTATACCCACTAGCGAGGAACTGAGAGAGCTTGTGAGCTGTCGCGCCGACACGGGCGGAGCGCCAATTGCGGCCGCGCGAAACGCAACCTGAGCAAGATGCGCCGCGGCCCTGCCGTTGGCCGCCTTCGGCTTGATCACTCCGGCCATCGCCGCCATAGCCATGGTGTCCAGCAGTCTGCTCGTCGTCGGCAATTCGCTGAGGCTGCAGGGAAAGCTTCGCGGGGTGCGCGCGCAGATTGTCGTGCCGGGGGTCGCACCGGTCGGCGCACGCGACTGATTGTCTCCGAGAGAATCGCCGCTGAGGGTCGTGCAGGACGGGAGGGTGAGGCGACAAGCGCCGTCAGAAGCCGTTGGTCACCTGAATCAGAAAGTTGCCTGCTTGACAGCACCGTTCACATAGCCGAGCCGACGTGGAACGCGTTTCACCTTGTGTCCCGTGGCGCAGCAAAACCGCGGTCAGTCGGAGGCCGATCCCGCGTCCCGCGGTATGCCAGCGGGTACATGGCTGAGGTTAGCGCCGAGTTCGCTAGGCGAACCAACAATGGCCTCAGCGACCATGAGCATCGCCTTCGAGGTATCATTACCCGAGCAACCGGTCTTGAGGCCGGTTGTCGTGCTACGAAGTCGGAATTGGAGAGTGACCGTGAATACCAAGCGAATCGTGATTACGCAGCATGATCTTGATCGTTTGCGGACAGTGGTGAATGATGCCGCAGCGCTCCGTACACGGGATGACCTGGCCGGCCTCATCCGTGAACTCGATCGGGCGCTGATCGTGGAACCGCACGAGGTTCCCGGCGATGTGGTGACGATGAATTCCAAGGTCCAGCTGGCGGATGTTGAGACCGCCGACCAGATGGAGATATCGCTCGTCTTCCCGAATGACACGGACTCGGTCGAGGGTGCGGTGTCGATTCTCGCACCGGTCGGCACGGCTATCATCGGCTACAGAGCAGGTGACACTGTCGAGTGGCCCACGCCGTCAGGCACACGGACACTCAGAATTGAGCGAGTGATCTTCCAGCCGGAAGCTGCAGGGGAGTGGGACCTCTAGCGCGAGCGGTCGTTTTGACTGTCTCCGGTGTCAGTCCGATGTCGCGCCCGATTCGGGCGATGATCGCGCTCGCCGACGATTCGGAGAGCTGTTGGTCGATGATGATTCGCACAAGCCTCGCGAACCGCGTGGGTCCTGACTCGACCTCGACCGATCCGACCCGGCTGATGACGTGACCAATCAGGGGTCAGCCACCATCAGCGAGTACGAGACTTCATCGCCATCTGCGCTAGCGTATTGGCTCCAGCACGACGTAGCCCTTGACGCCATAATACTTGCCCACATTGGAACCCAGCCTTCACTCACGAGTCCATTCCTGGGTTGTACCCACTGGCAAGGGACCGAGATGTTGGTGAGTCTGTCGCGCCGGGCATATGCAGAGAGTCGATATCGATCATCCGAACCGCGAGGTGAACAAGATGAGCGCAACAGCGGACCTGAGATCCGAACACGTAGGCGTTGGACGAATGCTCGATATCATGGACGCCATGGCGGGATGTGTCCGGACAGGCACGCCGCTTGATACAAGCGATCTCGCGCAGACGATCGAGTTCCTCCGCGTCTTTGTGGACCAGTGCCACCACACCAAAGAGGAGGAGCTGCTCTTCCCGGCGATGCGTGCTGCAAACGTGAAGTCCTTCGAAGAGGCCATCGTGATCCTCCTCGCAGACCACTCGAAGGGGCGCGAGGCGGTCGCCCTGATCACCGCGGCCGGCCAACGTCTTGCGGAAGGTGACGAGTCCGCGAGCACCGAGCTTGCCGACGTGATATCTGGGTACACGGGGCTTCTTCGTGCCCACATCCTCCGTGAAGAAGCCGACTGCTTCGACGCGGCCGATCGCGAGCTGCCGACAGCCGTCCAGGATGAACTCACCGTGGGGTATGAGCGGATTGAGCGCGACGTAGTGGGAGAGGGAGTGCACGAGGGGTTCCACGCATTACTCGACAGGTTGTCGCAGGCCTATCATGTGTGAGTTGTAGCTGTCCATAGCGCACGCGTACCACGAGGGTTGACTACGTCAACGACTCAGCGGGTCGTCCCGTGGCCGCTTACGCCAGCGCAGTCGAACCTGGGGTCTCTTGTTGTGGTGCTTCCGTCGTGGCGCTGACGCGTCGGCGTGTCCAGCATCAGGGAGTCGGGACGTTCTTGGGCCGGAATAGGTGCGGGAAAGCGGTTGACGCCGCCTCGCCCTCGTCTGC
>JAHIQC010000217.1 GCA_018902765.1 Actinomycetota bacterium
ACTCATCCTCTCACTCCTCCTCATCGCCGCCATCGTGGCCTGGTGGGTCTGGATCTCCGGCCACCTCATGCGCCCGCGCACCAGCGGCACCGGCGTCGTCGCCGGCATCCCGCGAACAGCCGGCCGCGGTGAACACGGCACCTCGAGCCTCATGACCCCCGCCGAACTCGAGGCCTCCGCCGTCAAGTGGTCGCCCGGCACAAAGCTGGATCCCAACGTCTCGGGCTTCGTAATCGGCGCCACCCCGGCCGAGCGCGGCCGCAAAGAGACCTACTACCTCTCGGGCTCAGAGGGCCACGCCCTCGTGATCGGCTCCACCGGCTCGGGCAAGACCCGCCGGATCGTGCTGCCGAGCATCTACACCCTCGGCGAGCTCGGTGAGTCGATGGTGATCCCGGATCCCAAGGGCGAGCTCTACCTCACCACTTGCGAGCATCTCAAAGCCAGGGGCTACCAAGTCGACACGATCGACCTGCGAGATCCCTCGCGCTCGGTTCAGTGGTCGCCGCTGGATCTGATCGTCGAGCTGATCGAGTCGAGTGAGATCGCACACGCCGAGGACATGGCTCACGAGCTCGCCAAGACGATCGTCTCGGCACAACTCGGCGGGCATGGCGGCAACGAGGCGTTCTGGAACGCGTCCGCCGAGGCGATCATCGCGGCCACGGCACTCCTGATTGCAAGCGAGCCGAAAGGCGTGGACCCGCTCTCGCGCAACATGTTCAACGTCTACCGGGCGCTCGGAACGTATGGCAAGGAGCGAACCGCGATGCGCGCCGGCAGCATGCGGCAAGAGACGATCTATCCACTCAAGGAGATCATCGAGGGTCTGGACGACAGGCACCCGGCCAAGGTTGGCATATGAGTTACCGCACTTGTCAGCAACTGCAGTCGTTCTTATGCCATCGCAATCGGGCGACAAATCGGGCGACACACCGACGTCGAAGACCGATTCTCAGCAACAGGGATTTTGGGCGACATATTGGGGCCGAAATGGCCTTTGAACTGCGGTTTATCCTCTGGAGAGCCCTCAGAAAACCTCGAATTGTAGCCCGATTTCAAGCACGCAACAGGGAATTTCAGGCCTTTGACCTGCGGAAACTTGGTGCCCCCAAGGGAATTCGAATCCTGATTGTGCTTGTGACTATTGGTGACTATTGGGACTCGTTGGTACAGCGGAGCTGCGGCGAGTCCCAATAGGTCCCAACGAGTACCAACAGTCACCATGTATTTGGGCGACAAATCGGGCGACAAATCTGGGGCGTCATGCGAACGACCTCATGAGTCATTAACGACATCATGAAGCCCGAGCGTGATGCATTTGCGGGAGCCGCAGAGAGCTCGCGATGGTTGACCGCCGAGAGCGCCGTGGAGGTGCGGCGGGCCCGTCTCGAGCAGCGCCAATCCGTCCGGTTAGCCGTCAACCGCCGATTCCATCGTCTTGACCAACCCAGACATCACCGAGAAGGCGTACTGCCTGAACTGCTCGTCGCTCAGGCCGGGGAAGGCCGTGGGCGGCTTCTGGTTGAGAAGCGCGCCGACACCGGCAGACTCTGAATCGTCGAACGTCGCGCTCAGATTCTTGAGGCTCTTCTTGAACCATGCCGGCTTCTGCGCGGCGAGGCGCTCGAGTTCCGCGTCGATCGCCTCTCGCCACTCCGGAAATGCGTCCAGCACGAAGAAGACGTAGTAGAGATCCTTCTCCGCTTTGAGCCGGTCTCGGCGATTCCTGAACACCAGCGACTTGTGGAAGACGAAGGTGCCGGGCCTCGGAACGAGGATCGTCAGGTCGACCTCTCCGTCGGTCAGGCCGGCGAGGTCGACCGGCCACGGGCCCTCGAGCAGGAGCCCGACGTAGTGCAGCTCCTGAGCCGTGAGATCCGGCTGCACCATGATCGCGGCCTCGGACGCGCCCGGCGCGTCGGTGATGAACTCGATCTCTATGTCGTCATCGCCATGGATCGCGACGTACTTCGTCACTGGCGGCGAATCCAGCGAGTGGAACTCACAGCGGAAGTCGGCTCCCTTGAGCAACTCATCGATGCTCCTGCTCCTGACCGGCACCGAACGGGGCACTGCGAGATCGATGTC
>JAHIQC010000218.1 GCA_018902765.1 Actinomycetota bacterium
CAACTCCGAGTTCACCATGATCGACGACCAGAAGGTCGTCTTCGAGAACGCGCTCGCCCTGGCCCGCATCGCCAACCGCCAAGGCGGCAAGCACGTCATGATCGTGCGAGGTGGCCCCGGTACCGGCAAGTCGGTCGTCGCCGTCAACCTTCTCGTGTGCCTCACCGGCGAAGGCCTCGTCGCCCAGTACGTCTCCAAGAACAGCGCACCGCGCAACGTATACTCATCGCTGCTCAAGACTCACAAGCGCACGGGTGCATTCATCAACAACTTGTTCCGCGGCTCTGGTCAGTACTACGATCTCCCCGCCGACTCGCTCGACGCGCTGGTAGTCGACGAGGCCCACCGGCTCAACGAGAAGTCCGGCCTGTTCGGGAATCTCGGCGAGAATCAGATGGCCGAGCTGATCGCCGCCTCGCGGTTCACAATCTTCTTCATCGACGAATCCCAGCGCGTCACCCTCAAAGACGCCGGAACCATCGCCGACATCCGCACCTTCGCGAAGCGCGCCGGCGCCCGCATCCTCGAAGCCGAACTCAACTCGCAGTTCCGCTGCAACGGATCCGACTCCTACCTCACCTGGCTCGACGACGTCCTAGGCATCACCCCCGCCGAGGAACCACCAACCCTGCTCGACTACGACTTTCAGGTCTTCGACGACCCCAACGAACTCGCAGTCGCGATCGAAGCGCGCAATGCCGAGGAGAATCGCTCGCGAGTCGTCGCCGGTTACTGCTGGGAGTGGCCGACAGCGGGCAAGTCGAATCCGAACCACCACGACATCGTCATCCCCGAGCACGGGTTCACCCGCTCGTGGAATCTTGGCTCCACAGCAACATGGGCGATCGATGAAGGCTCCATCGACCAGATTGGATGCATTCACACGTCCCAAGGCCTGGAGTTCGACTACGTAGGCGTGATCATCGGCGACGACCTGCGATACTGCGACGGCGCCGTTATCACCGACCCCACACGCCGCGCCAAGAGCGATGCATCCCTCAAGGGCCTGAAGTCCATGGCCAAGTCAGACCCCGAGCGCGCAAGCCGAGCCGCCGACGAGCTCATCCGCAATACCTATCGGGTACTCATGACCCGCGGCATGAAGGGCTGCTACGTGTTCTGCACCGACGCAGCACTCGCGCAGCACCTGCGCGATCGACTCCCTACCGTCACCTACGCACGTGCCGCGCCTATCACCCCGCAAGCCGCCGAAGCCAACCGGGAGTAGCCATGTTCAACGACCTCACTCAGCGGATCGTCGAGTTCCGCGACGCCCGCGACTGGAAACAGTTCCATTCGCCCAGGAACCTTGCGGCGTCGATCTCGATCGAATCCGCGGAACTGCTCGAGATCTTTCAGTGGAGCAGCGACGCAACGCTCACCGATGATGTAGGGGAGCATCGCGCGGACATCGAGCGCGAGCTTGCGGACATCGCCATCTACACGGTACTGATGGCCCATGAGACGGGCGTCGATCTCGACACCGCGATCCGTGCCAAGCTGGCCGAGAACGACGCGAAGTATCCGGTCGAGAAGGCACGCGGAAGTAGAATCAAGTACACGGAGCTATAGGGTGCAATCCTGCCGCCGTTTACGAGCGACGCTGAAGCGAGTCTGGGAACGTCTATTGGGCGGCCTTGCGAACACTGCGGCAGCACTGAGGAGAAGCAGATTGAAGAGGCAACCGTACGACCCCAGAGACCGCGATTCGATCGTCGCGTATGCCGAACGCCTCGTCGGAAACTCCCTGCGCGAGATTCTTGACGAACTGCCCCCCGCGATCGACTTCTCTGGCCACAAGGGCGGATTCGGTACCGCCATAGAACGACACTACTTCGGATACGAGCCCAACAGCCGACCAGAGCCGGACTTCGCGGAGGCCGGCATCGAACTCAAGGCCACACCGCTGAAGACGGTGCGCAAGAAGCTTGTCGCCAAGGAGCGTCTCGTCCTCGGAATGATCAACTATGTGGCGATCGAGTCCGAGGAATGGGAGAACAGCACCTTCATCAAGAAGAACTCCCACCTGCTTCTGGTCTTCTACTTGCACGAGGCGGACACGGACCCTCGCGACTTCGTCGTTCGAATCGTGCGACTCTGGGACTTCCCTGCCGAGGATCTCGAAATCATCCGGCAGGATTGGGAGAAGATCGTCGCCAAGATTCGCGAAGGCAAAGCACATGAGTTGTCCGAGGGCGACACGCTTTACCTTGGGGCCTGCACGAAGAGTTCGAACTCCACCGATCGGCGCACCCAGCCGAACTCGCCAGAACCAGCCAAGCCTCGAGCATTCTCGCTCAAGGCGAGCTACATGAACACGATCATCGATGACAGTCTTGCTCGCCAGGAGGCCCATAGGCGAGAGATCGTCATCGACCCGCGTCCGATACGTTCGGTTGCTGCCGCAGACGTCATTGCCGGCCTGAACTTCGAGGACGCGATCGCCAACCTCTTTACGCCATACATCGGACTCGCCGCTGATGAAATCGCGGAGCAACTGGGCGTCACAGCAAAGCCCGGAGCGAAGAACTACTACGCCGTCCTCACGAACCGCATGCTCGGTCTCGATGCCAAAGAGCGCGTCGCAGAGTTCGAGAAGGCCGACATCCAAGTCAAGACCATGAGGCTGACGACGAGCGGACGGCCCAAGGAGGACATCTCGTTCCGGGCGTTCAAGTACGTCGACCTGGTTGAGCAGGATTGGGACACGAGTGACCTCAAGGACGCCCTGTCGAAGCGGTTCTTCTTCGTCATCTACCAACTGGACAGAGACGGGACACCTACGCTCGTCGGAACCCGTTTCTGGACCATGCCCGTGTCCGATGTTGAGCGTCTGGCCCGGCGCTGTTTCGATGAAACGCAGCATCGTATCCGCGAGGATCGTGCTGAGTACCTTCCAAAGAAGAGCGAGAACCGTGCAGTGCATGTGAGACCCCACGGGCGGGATTCTGCCGATGTGATTGCTACACCGAGCGGGAGACTTGTCTGCCGGAAGTCGTTCTGGCTGAACGGAACCTACATCAAGGAGCAGCTCGGGCTGTAGCGCGCGTCAAGAACGCCCTGGATGCGCTGGAGAACACAGGACGAATCCGCTTTCAGCTCGCACTCCCAGACAATGACCACCCGCCATCCCGCCTCAACAAGAGCGGCCGTCTTCCTCGCATCTCGCTCAATATTCAGCTCGAACTTACGCGACCAGAACTCCACGTTGCTCTTCGGCATCGGAGGCTCGCAGAGTGAACAGCGGTGCCAATAGCAGCCATTCACGAAGATTGCCACCTTGCGACCAGGAAAGGCTATGTCAGGATGCCCGGGTGCCTTCTTCCAGTGAAGTCGATAGCCTGGATACCCCGCTGCCCGCAGCAGGCGCCTCAGCTCAAGTTCCGGAGCGGTGTCCTTGGCCTGATTGCCCCGCATGGATTTCGCGACGGCTGCCGAAGTTGCCGGCGGTGCCGGTCCGAGTTGGCTTGGCATGGCATACCCCTTCGCGGAACATGCTGAGTGGCTTCTGCAAGCCATCGTACCGCGACCGAACAACCCATTCGCCGAGGCTTGATCAATGTCACTGTCGACGGCTATGATGTGCCTGCACCCACACGCATACCAACGGAGTCCAATTGACCCGAAATACAGACAAATCCAGCGCCAAGCAACCCCAACTGCGAGCAATCGAGCTCTTCGCTGGCGTTGGCGGATTCCGCCTCGGACTCGAAGCGAGCGGCTGGGAGGTCGTCTGGGCAAATCAGTGGGAACCACCCGGAACCCCCGCCCGCCAATTCGCGTACGACTGCTACGTCGAACGATTCGACTCGGCGAACCTGCACCCCGAGGCCCATTCCAATCGCGACATCGCTGCGGTTCTCGATGACGTCAAGGCGGGCGAATACGAGATTCCAGAGCATGAGCTGCTCGTCGGTGGATTCCCTTGTCAAGATTACTCAGTGGCGAAGCCCTTGAGCCAAGCTGAGGGCATCCGAGGCAAGAAGGGTGTGCTCTGGTGGGAAATCTATCGGCTTCTGGAGATGAAAGAGCCCAAGTACGTGCTCCTTGAGAACGTTGATCGCCTGCTCAAGTCGCCAGTCAAGCAACGCGGCCGAGACTTCGCAATCATTCTCGCGTGCCTTGCTCATCTCGGCTACGGAGTCGAATGGCGCGTGGTGAACGCTGCCGAGTACGGCTATCCGCAGCGCCGACGCCGTGTGTTCATCTACGCCGAGAAGCTCCCAAAGCACATCGAGTGGGATCCTGCAGAGCGCCTCGTGGCATCCGGAGTCCTTGCCCGCGCACTGCCCGTTGCGGAGAGAGAGCACTTCGAGGTGGACCATGCGAGCATCATCACCGACTACCTCGAGTTGCCCCCCGACGTGTACGAAGTGAGCAACACCATCGGCTTAGAGCGGCGGACCTCGCCATTCAAGGCCGCAGGCATCATGACTCGCGGCCATGTGTGGACTAGAGCACTCACGCCTGTGACCCCGAAGCGATTAGTGACACTCGGTGATGTCGTCAAGAAGACCAAGAAGGTCGATGAGTCATTCTTCTTGGACGAAGCGTCCTTTGAGCGATGGGCCTACCTCAAGGGTGCCAAGAGCGAGCCCCGAGTAAATCGAGCGTCGGGGTTCGAATATCGATACTCCGAAGGAGGAATGTCGTTTCCTGATCCCTTGGAGCGCCCAGCACGAACAATCCTGACCGGCGAGGGTGGCACATCAGCTTCGCGGTTCAAGCATGTGGTGCAGGCTGCAGATGGCAAACGGCTCCGCAGGCTCACGCCGGACGAACTCGAAGAGCTGAACGGCTTCCCACGCGGATGGACCAACACCGGCATGAGCGACGTGAAGCGCGCCTTCTGCATGGGCAATGCGCTTGTTGTGGGGGTTGTGGAGCGCATAGGCGAACAGATTCGCGCAGATGCCGTGATGCTGCCGACGAGAACGTGAAAGAGGGTTTCTTCACGTCCCACACAGTCAGCCGACGCGCGCCAAATACTGCGAGGGCTCCAAGACGCAACTCGCATCCAGTGAGCCCGCTATCGAGAAGAGCCGTGGGTTGAGTCGGAAATCGAACAGGCGATACAGCCGGTAGTTGGAGGACCCCCTCGAGACCTCCAGCTCGTTGGGCGTGACATAGAAGGGGGTGAAGATTCCGTACCCGGTCGTCTTCACCTCTATCATCAGCTCGGAGCCATCCAGCTCGAACGATCTGACGTCGTACCCCAGGCCGTCGCCGAGTGAGAGCGCAACATGCTCGACCCTATCTGCCAATCGACCTGCGCCGACCGACTTCAGGCGCGCCCTCTCGAACTCAACTACAAACTGCTCACCGGCAAGCCCCAGGGATGTGTTCCGTGCTTCCCGAGCCAGATAGTCAACGCCACGTCGCACTCGCCAGGCAACTGCGTGCTCACGAGCGACACTCGCGCTGGGCTGACTGGGCGCGGGCGTAGCCACAAGCCGTTCAAGGATTCCGTCCAACAGCGGCAAGGCGGCACTGGCGGTAGCAGAGTCGGCCACCAGCCCATCCAGGTTCTGCAACTCGGCCACCCTGCGCAGAACCACATCGACCAACGCCTTCTGGTAGTTGTGCTGCGGCTTGTATCCAGGCAGATAGGGATAGCCCATCTCGACCAATAC
>JAHIQC010000219.1 GCA_018902765.1 Actinomycetota bacterium
CGCCTGTGACCGGAACGATCCAGTCGGCGGTGATGAGCATCGATCAGACTCCGGTTTCGGGTTCAGGCGCGCTTGAGGGGCGCGGGCGCAGGGCTTCGGGACGATCATCCGGGATGGAGAGCATGCTCGGGCGTCTGAGTTCTGAGCACCCACACGCGACGTGCAAATCGGCGTCAGCGATCGCATCGAGCACGATTCGCGCGATGCTTTCGGACTCGTCGAAGAATATCGACTTCATCTCCGCGTGTTCCCACTCTTTGACGACGCCCTCGCCGTAGTTGACGACGATGTACACCCCTGCGTAGCACGCGCCGATGTCGCGGGCCAGAAACACCTCGGGGGCAAAGGACTGTCCGATCACGTCGCCACCAAGGCGCTTCATGTAGTCGATTTCGGCAACCGACTCAAAGCGTGGACCGTCAGTCACGAGGTAGGTACCGCGAGCAAAGATGCGCGAGAACCGTTCGCTGGCGCCTGCGTACAGGTGCGACGCCAGGTCAGGGCAGATGGGCTGGCGCATGATGAGCAGATGATCGCCGCGCACGTAGATGTCTTGTTTGACTGTAAGGTCGATGAAGTCGTTCGGGATCATCACATCACGCGGGTCGAGGAGATGGTTCAGTGAGCCGACGCCCCCGTCCGCGATGATCTTGCGCACGCCGGCTTCATGGAACACCCAGAACGCCTGAAGGCTTGCATCGCCGCGCTTGATGCCGCGACGCCAGCCGTGCATCTTGATGGCGAGGGCCTCACGTCGCCCATGCGGACCCGTGACCGCGAAGTGCGTGAACGCGGGGCTTGGGCCGAAGGGCGTCTCGAAGTGCAGGTCCTCGGCGATGAGCTCTACGCGTGGATCATCGAGGGCTGCGGGGAACGCGAAGCTGAGCGAGCCCGAGCCGCCGCAGATGCCGAAATCGGCCTTTGGGATGTGCTGTTGGGGCATTGGTGTACCTCCTGAATATGAGGGTACCCGAGGAGGCGCGCTCGCGCACGGGTCTGCAACGAGAAAGGACGCCCCTCGGCGCCCTTTCGGTCCAATCGAGTCTGCGGCTCACTCAGTCTGTCGGTGTCACCTTCGCCGAGGAGCCGGCAAGGGGCATCGCCTCGAGTACGAGGTCCATGATCGCCTTGACCTCGATGCCAAGCTCCATTGAGTCGTTTAAGCCCTCCATCTGCAGGCGGCAGTTCTCGCAGGGGCTCGCGATGATGCGCGCACCTGTCGCTTTGATCTGCTCGGCCTTGATGGTGCCGCTCTTGAGCCTGAACTCGTCCATCTCGCTGATGGCGACCAGCCCACCACCGCCACCACAGCACCACTGCTGCTCGCGGTTGGGGGTCATGTCGCGGAAATCACTCGCCAGCGCGCACACGATGTTGCGCGGCTGCTCGAAGATGCCACCATTGCGCCCGACCTGACACGGATCGTGGTAGGTCACAGGCTCTGTGATCGCATCCGGGCGGACCGTGATGCGCCCGTCGGTGATGTACTCGTCGATCACCTCGAGGATGTGGCGCACCTTGAACGAGTGCTTCTCGCCACTCCACGCCTCGTGGAAGATCTCCGCGACGCGATACGCGTGACCGCACTCCGTGATCACGACCTCCTTGACGCCGAGGCGCTTGGCTTCGTCCATGAAGCGGTCAGCGATCTGGCGCGCTTTGACCGCATCGCCAAAGAAGTAGCCGTAGTTGGCCGCCTCGAAGTAGGACAGGGTCCAGCTTGCCTTGGCTTCGTGGAAGATCACGGCTGCAGGCAAGATCGAGTGTGCGCCAGCGAGCGCGACGTAGAGGATGTCGGCGCCTTGTTTGTCCACCGGGATCTCGGCATCCGGGTCCCCGGTAAGCTCCTTGACCTGAAGCTCGATGTCTTTGAAGCCGTCAACGATGACGTCTTTGAACATCTCGAAGTTGTCGCTCTTGAACAACGCGGCGTCGGCCAGCTGACCGAGCATCTCGTTGCCCTTGCCCGCAGCGATCAGGATCGCCTTGGCTACCGACAGGATCCACGCCGTGTCTATTGAGAAGGGGCAGTAGTACATGCAGCGCCGGCACCCGGTGCACGCATACGCGGACTCGTACAACTCGTCGAGCAGGTTCTCATCGGGGTCGCGCGCCTCGTACAGTGCGGGCACAAACTCCCCGGTCTTGGTGAAGTACTTCTTGTAGATCTGCCTTATGAGCTCGGCACGGCGCGCGGGCAGGTATTTGAAGTCCTGCGTTGCCACGTACTGGTGGCACGCGTCTTTGCAGATCGCGCAGCGTGCGCAGATGTCGAGATACTGCTTGAGCTGGCGGTTCATCTTCTTGTCGAGCACTCCGGCAAGCGTGGTCATCTGTTGGGTTTCCATGCTACTCACTCCTGACCAGGTTGGCCGAGAACGCGCCTATGGCGTGCACGAGCTTGCTGAACGGGAAGTAGATCAGGAACAGATCCGTGAACAGCATGTGAGCGCCAAGCGACCAACCCGTCGTCGAGCGAAGGATGTCGTCCGGAATCTCAGGCTTGAACACCAGCAGGCTCTGGAACCACTCGCGATACGTCGCGGCATGAATGGTGCCGACGAACCGCATATGGTCGCCCATGATGATCACGCCAAAGAGCAGTGCGAGCAGCAGATAGTCCTCGGGAACCGAAAGCTGCTTGAAGGGGCCGAACGTGCGCCGCGCGATCCAGAACACGACAGCGGCGAGCATGAGTATGCCCGCCGTGCCGCCAGACCACGCCGCGAATGTGGCCATCCCGTCCTCGCCAAGCCAGTTCACCAAAGGCGTGAACTCGTGGATGAGCCGACCGTGCCCGACAAACGCCCCGAGCGCGGCGACATGAAATGCGAACGCGAACGCCCACATGAGCGGCTCGATACGTGCGGATTGTGGTGCGATGAGGGTGTCTTTGAGCATCTTGAGCACGCGCGCAGCACCGGTCTTGGGCTTCGGGAACATCCCGAGTCTGACCGGTGATTTCGGAGTGGTGGCCCATTGGTACGTGCGCCACGCCATCCCGATCACGAACACGCCGATACCCAGATAGACTCCGTACACCGCGGTGATGTAGAGAAATGTCTCCATCGGGTGCCTTTCGTCTCGTCCGGGCTACTTGAGGCGCTTGACCATGAACACGAACTCGCCATCGACCTTCTCGGCGGAGATGACTTCATTACCCGTGCTCTTGGCCCACGCGGGGATGTCAGCCATCGATCCGGGGTCGGTGGCGACCGCACGGATCGTGCCGCCCACAGGCACGCTCGCGATGTTCTGGCTGACCTTGACCATCGGCATCGGGCACAGCAGGCCCTTGAGGTCCAAATCCAGATCCGCCTTCATTTCCTCAGACATGGTGCTCTCCTTCACTTCTGGCCGCGCCAGGCGCGCGGCTCTGCTACTGGTGCAATCGCGCGCGTGGTGCGCAGCGACGTTACTAGATGAACAGTTGGATACCCGATTCCTCGGCCTCGGCGATGAAGAAGCCCACGCCGACCGGATCTTGCACACCATCGATGAAAGCGGACTGAGGAATCTCCATGACGTCCATGGACATCTGGCAGCCGTACATCTTGACGCCGAGGGTCACGGCCAAGTCGCGCAGCTCGTCGAGTTTGGCGACGTTGTGGTTGCCCATCATCTTGCCGAACATCCACCGGCCCATCCCCAAGAAGCTGAACTTGCTGGGGTTGGCTTTCATGATGTCTCCGCCGTACATGAGGCCGAGCATCTTGCCGAAGAAGGTGGTTCCGGTACGGACATCCTTCTTGATCGCGCGCAGGCCCCAGAATGTGAAGAACATCGTCACGTCGGTCCCCATCGCGGCGGCTCCGTTGGCGATGATGAAGGCGCCGAACAACTTGTCCATATCACCGCTCATCACCACCATCGACATCTTCTTCTTCTTTTCGATCTCTTGTTCAGACATGTGAATCCTCCTTCGAGACTCGAGGTGCGGGGTAGTGCAACAGCTCCGGCATGAGCTGTTTGGTCCTCAGGCGAGGTCCTCGACAACAGGCGCATCCGCAGCTCCTCTTTGGGCCTCCAGGGTCTCCTGCATCACCTCGGTGATGAGGTCGAACGCCTGAATGATCTTGGGGTTTGCAATCGAGTAGCGGATGTTCGATCCGTCGCGCTTGGCGTTCACGACTCCCTTGGTACGCAGGATCGAGAGGTGTTGGGAGGTGTTTGCTTGTGTCATACCGGTGGCCTCA
>JAHIQC010000220.1 GCA_018902765.1 Actinomycetota bacterium
CCCTTTGCGTGAGTTTGGCCTTGGTATGCAGGTTGCTTCATCGAACACCCACTCTCTATTCCCAAGACAACGTATAGTGATTCCAAAAGGGAGTCCTCACATGCACAAGCGCCACGCTGGGCGAACGGCCGATAAGGCATGACCGATACTTTGGCGCGGTTCTTGGACTCGCTGCATCCGCGCGCGAGCGTTCGCGTGCAGTTCATTGCGGCGGCCCTTATGTGGCTCATCGGCTCCTCGATCCTACTTGTCAGAGGCGTCGGTTACGTTCAAGACCGATACTGGCATGCTTGGGCACTGGCGATCGGACTGGCGTTGGGCGTCTTCAAGTCCAGGGTCTTGCTCGACCAGGTCGCCCGCAAAGCCGTCGCACGCATTCGCAATCGGGGGACCGCAGGTTTCCTCGGCTTCTTCTCTATCCGATCTTGGGCGCTGATTGCGCTCATGATGGGTGGGGGGATCACCCTGCGCCACCTCGTGGTGGCGCCAGGTGTCATCGGGGCCGGAATCATGGGCGCCATCTACATCGGTGTGGGTACCGCACTGCTCTTGGCCGACCGCATCTTCTGGGAGGCAATCATGAAACCCGCGTCGCCCGATGCCGCCGAGCGGGCATAGCCGTGCCCGAGATGCACTCGAACGATCCGCTGCATGGGATCACCCTTGAAACCATCCTGCGCAAGCTCGTCAACAAGTATGGATGGAAGGGGCTCTCCAAGCGCATCGATCTAAGATGCTTCAAGAGCGACCCGAGCATCAACTCGTCGCTGAAGTTTCTGCGCAAGACACCTTGGGCACGCAAAGCAGTAGAGGAACTGTATGTGAGCTCCAGGTTCTGGACGCAAGACTGATCATGCGCCGCATCAATCATGCGCTTGGCACCTTCCGGCCACGATTCTGAGATTCTGGCACTCATCGCTCTGAATATTGCATAGAATGAGCGGAGTTCTGTATTTCTGGCTGACAGGAGCGGGCATGATCAAGGTCGCTGTGTGGGGCACGGGCATGATGGGCCAAGGACTTCTCGGCTACATCCTGGATCGGCCCGATCAACTCGAGCTCGTCGGCGCGATCGATATCGATCCCGGCAAGCAGGGCGTGACCGTGGGTGACCTGCTCGCGCGAGAGTGCGCGGTAGCAATCACCTCGGACTCCGAAGTCGTGCTATCCAAGAAACCCGACGTGGTGTGTGTGCTCACCGCGAGCAACCTACACGAGATTTCCGGTCCCGTTGAAGCATCAGTGTGTGCGGGAGCGAACGTCGTCGGCATAGCTGAGACGCTCGCATACCCGTGGGCGAGTGATCCTGAGTGGGCCGACCGTTTCGATGCGTTGGCGAAGGAGCACGGTGTGAGCATTCTGGGCACCGGCATCAACCCCGGTTTCGTGCTCGATGCGCTTCCCATCGCGCTTTCCTCGGTATGTCTGCGTGTCGATCGTATCGAGGCCTCCCGCATCAACGACCTGTCTCCGTTCGGGCCCACCGTGATGGCTTCTCAGGGTGTGGGCATGACCGTCGAGCAGTTCGAGGCGGGCGTGGCCGACGGTTCGATCGTTGGTCACATCGGGTTCCACGAGTCCATCAATCTGATCGCCTACGCTCTGGGCTGGAAGATCGACCGCATCGAAGAGACACGTGCGCCGATCGTCACGAGCGTTGCGCGCGAGACGTCCTGCGTGAAGGTGGCCCCGGGCGACGTCTGCGGCTGCCGGCACGTCGCATGGGGATATAGCGGCGATGAGCTCAAGATCGAGCTCATACATCCTCAGCAGATTCATCCCGAGGCCGAAGGTCAGGACACGGGCGATTTCATCAAGATCTTCGGCGAGCCGAACATTGTGATGTCGAATCAGCCTGAGATTCCGGGCGGCAAGGGTACGTATGCAAGTGTGGGCAACTATCTTCCGCTGATCGGTGCCGCGCCTGCGGGTATCGTCACGGTCGTGGACATGCCGCTGCCGAGGTTCCGGGCGCCGGTACTGTAGAGAGGACACTCGATGAGTGACAGACTCCGCTGCGCGTCAGGCGAGTGGGTCGAGGTCGAGCGCGTCTTGCTCGAGCCGGCCGACCGTTCGCCCAACCTGCCGCCTGAGACGGCCAGCCAGCCCATGCTCGTGTGGGTCACCGGCTTCGCCTCAGCAGAGGCAGACCGGGGCGATGAGGTTGAGATAGAGACGATGACCGGACGCTTGGTGACCGGTCGTCTGTCAGCGATCAATCCCGGCTATTACCACACATTTGGCGACCCGGTGCCCGAGCTTGTGGCCGTCGGCCGCGACCTGCGCGCACAGCTCGCAGCCTACCGAAAGGCGGGCGAGTAGCATGGCCAGCCGTTTCGACGAGGTCATGGCGCGCAAGGGCGAGATCATGCTTCGTGCGCTCGGGATGGACTACCGGCAGTTCGAGCGCTCGCCTCTGGCCTTCGATTACGAGGCCATGATGGCGGCGCACGGCTACTCACTTGACGACATCGTGGCCATACAGCGTGCGGGCGGAGTCGGCGGCACACCGCTGCTCGAGCTTCGCAACCTCACCGATCTCGTGCGCTCGATAGCAAAGCCCGGGATGGGCGGTCGCATCTTCGTGAAGGATGAGGCCGCCAACATGGCCGGCTCCTTCAAGGACCGCAGGGCGTCGGTGAGCATCCACGTCGCGCGCGAGAAGGGCTACGAGGGCGTCATCGCGGCGACCTCGGGCAATTACGGCGCCGCCGTGTCGAGCCAGGCCGCACGCGCG
>JAHIQC010000221.1 GCA_018902765.1 Actinomycetota bacterium
ACGCTTCTGCGGGTTGGACTTAAGAGCCGGCGTCGCACTCTTCGTCGCCTTCGCCTTGCGGCCCTTGCGGACCAGCTGGTTGATCGTGGGCAACGTACTTCTCCTTTGTTCTTCGAACGTTTAACCGTCTCTCGGAAGCGCCCGCGTGTGCGCGCCCCTCCGAGCATAGAGTCACAAGGTGGAACTCTAGCACCACGACAGGCGAGGTGTCAAACGCCACGCATCCGGGCGTGTCTACTTTGACCCACTCCCCGCTTCAAACCGATGCCTCGCTTCATGTAGGCGGGCGCCGGGTTTTCCCGGGCGCCCGCCGTGAAGTGCACTAGACGGTGCTAGTTTGGAACCATGCCTACCTGCTCGAGGCGATCCCGAACCTCAGAGGCGGCCTTGGGGCCGACCCCTTCGATGGCAAGAAGATCATCGTATGAGCGCTGAGCGAGTTCGCCCACCGTAGTGATCCCCGCAGCAGCAAGATTCTTTTCGATGCGCACACCGATACCGAGATCGGCAAGTGAGGCATCGACAGAGAGCTCGGGCTCACGTGAGGCCGCCGGGGACGCTGCTTCGGGCTCAAAGACGGCGCCTGCGAACGCAGAGACGTCGATATCTTCCGCATCGGCCGAATCCAGGTCCGCGAAGAAGGCTGCTGCCTCAGAAGGAGTGAGTCCTGAGCCATCCTCGATCAGCGACGGTCCTGGCAGCATCGCCTCCAGCTCCTTGAGCTCTTCGGGGGCGAAGTCCGGCAACGGCGCATTCTCCTCGCGTGTCCAATCGGCAGCTTGACCCTTGTAGGTCAGCTGAACGCCGCGATAGCGACGCATTCCGGTGGCAGCGGGGATGAGCTTGCCGATGATGACGTTCTCCTTGAGGCCAAGCAGGTGGTCTTCCTTGCCGGCGATCGCAGCGTCGGTCAGGACACGAGTCGTCTCCTGGAACGAAGCGGCCGAAAGGTAGGACTCCGTGGCAAGCGATGCCTTGGTGATGCCGAGCAAGACTGGGTGACCCTGAGCGGGCTCCCCGCCTGAAGCGACAAGTGCGGAGTTGGCCTGCTCGAAGATGAAGCGGTCGGCGAGCTGTCCGGGCAGGAACTCAGCATCCCCGGGCTCCATGACCGTCACCTTGCGCAGCATCTGGCGAGAAATGACCTCGATATGCTTGTCGTTGATGTCTACACCCTGGCTGCGGTAGACCTCCTGGACCTGAGCGACGATGTAACGAAGAACCGCCGACGGACCCTTGAGAAGCAGCAGGTCATGCGGGTTGACGGAACCCTCAGTGAGCTGCTGTCCGAGAGCGACGACAGAACCGGTTTCCACGCCGCCACGCAAGCGGGCGCGCCTCGAGACCGTGTAGCTCTTCTCTTCGCCGTTCTCGTCGGTGACAAGCATCGTTCTCAGCTTGCCATCCTCCTCGATGGTCAGCGTACCCGCCGCTTCGGAAAGCACGGCTTGGCCCTTAGGCTTACGGGCCTCAAAGAGCGCGGTTACACGCGGAAGGCCGTGAGTGATGTCCTCACCTGCGACACCACCGGTATGGAACGTACGCATCGTCAGCTGTGTTCCGGGCTCGCCGATGGACTGAGCGGCGATGATGCCCACCGCTGTACCGATGTCCACAGGCTGGCTCGAAGCCAAGTCCCATCCATAGCATGACTGACAAATGCCATGGGTCGCGCGACAGGTCATGACGGTGCGAGCCACAACGGTCTCCACACCTGCCGCGACCAATGCCTCAAGATCGGCATCGCTGGGAAGGAACACTCCCTTGTCACGAAGTATCTCGCCGGTTTTGGGCTCGACCGCAGGCTCAAGCAGGCAACGCCCGACGAGGTTGTGATCGATCTTCCCATCTTCCGCGAGCAGGCTGAACGTCACGCCCTCGTCGGTGCCGCAATCGGTCTCGCGAACAATGACATCTTGCGCGACGTCGACCAGACGGCGGGTCAGATACCCCGAGTCAGCAGTACGCAGCGCAGTATCGGCCAGACCCTTGCGAGCACCGTGAGTCGAGATGAAGTACTCGAGAACCGTCAGGCCCTCACGGAAGTTCGCCTTGATCGGGCGATCGAGGATGTCACCCTTCGGGTTCGCCATCAGACCTCGCATACCGGCGAGCTGACGAACCTGCTTGATGTTACCTCGTGCGCCTGAGTTCGCCATCATGAAGATGGGGTTGAACTTGTCGAA
>JAHIQC010000222.1 GCA_018902765.1 Actinomycetota bacterium
ATGATCTCGAGCGCCTTTTCGTGCGGTACCGCACCCAGGAAGGTCACTGAGCCGGCAAGACCGGCCCGCTCAAAACGTCGCTGCATCTCTTTTCGCGCGGGTCCCACGCCGATCACCGTCAGCTTGAACGTGCGGCCCGAGCCTGCGAGCGTCGCCAAAGCCTCTGCGAGCTCGAACACGCCCTTCTCGGGCACCAGCCGTGCGATCAGAAGCATGCGCGCCGCTCCCTTGATGTCCCGAACTCCGGGTGCCGCAGCTGCCAGAAGTCTGGAGTCGACGCCCACCGGGACCACGTCGATCGTCTTGCCCGACGGCATCGATGCCGCGGCGATCGAGGCCAGGTCGTGCGAGACCGCCAAAACTGCGGCTGCTTGCGCTAGGGGTCGTGTGAGCGTGCGAGACCAGATGGGCTTGCTGCCAAGCTGGACGTCGCTGCCGTGCAGAGTCAGGACCATCGGGGTCGATAGTGAGCCGGCGCCCGAGACAAAGGCCGTCTGGGCCCAATGCACGTGCAAGATGTCCGAGTCGAGCGCCGCGAGTGCCGTTGCTCGGCGCAGGCCGGAGATGAAACCGGGAAATGCGAGCGCTGCCCGCGGGTCGCGCGCGATGTTGCTTACGATGCCCGGTCCGTAGGCCACGCGCTCAAGCGCATCGGGCGCGTAGCGGAAGCGATGCACGCTCACGCCGTTGCGGACCTCGGTCAGTTTGGCGCCCGCCTCGTGCGGTACGTGCACACTCACCGTCACGCCGCGCGCGGCGATGCCCTCCGCCATCCGGGCGATGAAGTGCCCGTGCGGGTCGGTGGCGGTGCGTGGATATGATGTCGTGATGAAGGCGACATGCATCAGGGAGCCTCAGGTTGGGCCGGTGCGTTCTCGGATGCCGACCCCAGATCCTTTGCTCGTTCGCGAGCGAGTTCCTTGTCCACCCGCATGAGCATGATGTCGTCGTTGCGCACGAGGACCTCGTACATCTCAGGATCGGCGAGGAGTTCGTCTCGGGTCTGGTAGCCGCTGATGTAGCGCCTGAAGAACACGTAGTCCGCGTCGTAGTGATCAAGGATCTCCGCACGTCTTGCGCGAGAGGTGCCCGCCTCGAAGAACTCGTTCATGTCGCTCGTGCGTGCGGCGACGTCGCCCCGATCTATGAACACAGGGGTGTGCGTCGGGAGACTCGGGACCACGGCCACGGGCACGAGTCCCATCAGGTGATAGGCACTGTCGGGATCCGACGCGACGGTCGGGTAGCTGTTGCCGAGCAATCGGCGCATCTGAGCGATCTCGGCATACCCATAGGCCTTGCGCATGTCGCGTTCGCGCGCCTCAGCAACGGACCAGATGGCTCCCCGGCGTACGGTACCCTCGCCCTGTACGTACGTCGACAGCGTGTACGGAAGTGACACAACGAGAGCAGCGGCGAGCAAGACCCAACCGAGGACACGTGCCAGTCTGCGCATTGAGTCGAGTTCGAGCGTGCCGAGCGCAAAGGCAATCGCGAGGAAGGGCGAGAAGCGGAAAAGCTCCACCATGCGGGCCAACATGTAACTCGAGGCGAGCAGCCAAGGCGTGCTCACGAGTGGGAACAGTGTGATCACGTGTGCCGTACACATAAGCGGCACGGCCGCCGCAGCGCGCCTACTCCCGGTCCTGACGGCGTACACAATCGCAAATACCGCAAGCGCGAGCGTCAACCAGAACAGCAATGGGCCACCAAAATCGAACCCGCCCGGTTCGACGAAGCGCATGCCGAACGGACCTGACTTAATCTGATCGGCCGCCCAGATGAACGAGTCCTCGCCAAGCACCAGGCTCCCCTTGAGGGCCATCACCCGAGCGAACAGCGTTGGAAGCGCCGGCAGAATCATGAGGCCTATCGATGCGATGACCAGAAGGACCGCCCTACGCGCACCACGTCGCTCCTCGGCATCCTTGCGCACGAGTGACAACGCGCCGACGGAAACGCAGATACCCGCCATGCACAGCAACTGGATCTGACCGGAAGCGAGGTGCACCGCCAGGGTCGAGAGGCCGGCAGCAGCGGTCGCGACCACCCACTTCGCACGAGGGTCGGAGACCACCCGCAACGTCAAAGCGATCGTAATGAACGCGAGCGCGATCGACACCTTGTTCGGATAGGCGAATGCGCGAAGATCCGTGTACCAGGCGGCCACAAAGTAGGCGACGGTGGCTATGGTGGCAGGGAAATCTCGGCCTGAGATCTCACGGAGAAGGACCCAGAAAGCGAGTGCCACGGCAAACGCCGACGCTGCGGTGAGTGCTCGATACACGAACGCGATGTCCATGAAGACGAGTCGCGCGATAACGGCCTGTACGGTGTTCCACATGCCTGCGGTGGAGTCGGGAATCCTGGACTCCAGACCAAAGAAGGGGTCCGTGACGATCGGCCTGCCCGTGGCGATCAAAGATCGCGAGGCCGCGATGTGGAAGAAGTTATCGGAGGTGCCGAACCACCACGGGCCCTGGACGGCGGCGACGACCCACGCCACTGCTGCGGTCGCGAGCCCCGGCAGCCCCCGGTCCATAGTGCTGGGAACTCCATTGGCCCGCACATCGCGCCATATGAGCGCCAATGACACGGGGACCGCCAAGGCGAATCCCCATATAACGACGTCAAGTTGCAAGTGAAGCAGGAATGCGCCCATGGCGAGCAGCGAGCACCAGGCAACACTCCAGGAAAACGCGAGCGACAGGGCCCACGGCAACGATAGCCCGCTCTTGCGTGAGAACACCCATGCGGGACCCAGGCCCGGCACAAAGAGCAGCGCAAGAACCGGCAGCACGAGGAACCACTCTCTTAGTGCGGTTGCTGTCTCGAGCGACATACTTCTCCCAGTACTGGTATTGAGGGTCCAAGGATACCTCGGCATGGCGTCTCGCGCGCCGCGAGCGTCCGTCTTGGCACGCAGGACCACCCCGATGCGATTCGCATCACAAGCGTCCAAAAAGATAGCACGAACAGGGAGTATTCACGAAGCAAGAGGGTCTGTCACGAGTCGCGGGCTCAACCCCTGGACTTCGCATCAAGGACCTCGAGATACACTGACTCGTATCTCTCGACCATGCTTGCCAGCGAATACTTGGCGAGCACCGCGCGGTACCCGGCTTGGCCCAGTTCCCGGGCTTGCTCAGGGGTCTCGACCAGGCCGTTCATGGCGGCCGCAAGAGCGTCGGGATCATTCGCCGATACGAGGACGCCTGCCGCGTCCGGTCCTTCGCCGAGGAGCATTCGCAGCGTCGGCAACTCACTCGCGATCACTGGCTTGCGGGCCGCCATCGCCTCGAGCACCGCCACGGGCAGCGCCTCCTGGAGACTTGGCTGCACGAAGATGTCGACATGAGACAGATACTCCGGCATATCTGCGACGACACCCTTGAGCTCGACCGCATCGGGAAGCTCCAACGTCTCGATGAGCGCGGCGAGCACCGGACGCTCGGGGCCATCGCCTGCGATGATCAGGCGTGCTCCCGGCTCGCTATCGTGCACGGACGCGAACGCCCGCACCAGTGTTGTGTGCCCCTTGACCGGGATGAGGGAGCCCACCGCGCCAAAGGTCGGCGGGCGCCTCTGCTCGCTGACCGACTCGGTGAACCGATCCACGTCGACTCCGTTCTCGATCACGTGGACGCGCTCTCGCTCCATGTGCAGCACCGTGTTGCAGTACTCGAGCAGACCGGGCGAGACCGCCACGACGGCATCCGTTCGCTGAGCGGCCCAGCGCCGGTACCAGCCGAAGACGGCCGGACGGGCATATGAGTCGTGCTGGGTCGACATGACGACGGGTACCCCGGCGAGCCGTGCCGCAATACCACCGACCACGTCAGACCCGATGAGGTTCGTGTGGACGATCTGCGGCTCCAGCTGGCGCAGCAGCCGCGTCATGCGGGTCACGATCACCGGCCAACGCCAGTCGAACTCGGCGCCCGTGACGTGCACCGGTACCCCCGTAGCCTCGAGCTGCGCGCGCAGCGGGCCGTCCCGCACCACGAGCACATGCACGTCCCAGTCGCGCGCGGCGAGACCGCATGCGAGATCGACTGTCATGCGCTCAGCGCCTGCGAGCGCGAGGCTGTTGACGACGAGCGCGACACGATGTCGCTCCGTGCTCACTCCCCATCACCCCGTCGGCGAATCGCAGAGCGATACAGCTGCTCGGTCCTGCATGCGACCGCTGGCCACGTGAGCGTCTCCGCGATGCGAGCGCGCGCGGCCTCGCCCAGTGCGGCAAGGGATTCGCGGTCTGCAAGCAGATTGACCAATCCGGCGGCAAGCGCACCCGTATCGCCGGGCTCGATGATCGCCCCCGCTTCTTGCACCAATTCGGGGACGCCGCCAACAGCGGTGCCGAGCACCGGCGTGCCTAGGGCGAGGGCTTCGGTCACTGCGAGCGGACTCCCCTCAGCATATGAAGGGAGCACCAGAAGGTCGGAGTCGGCTATCAGCTCCAGTGCCCGGTCATGCGCCACGGCACCCTCGAACACGACTCGTTCTGCCACAGTCGACACGTCTGCGAGCCTCTTCAGGGTGTCGCGCAAGGGCCCGTCGCCCACGAACACGAGCCGGGTATCGCCAAGCTCATCCGCCGAGGAGATGAAGGCCTCGAGCAGATCTCTCACCCCTTTGGCCTCCAGTAGCCGACCCACGTAGATGATTGTTCCCGGGCCGACGCTGCGGGTGCGCTTTCGGGCAAGCAGCTCAGCGGGAACGCCGCTCGGGATAAGTTCTATGGGGCCTACAAAGCCGGTCTTGCGGACAACGGAGATCTGGGGTGGGGCGACCGCGCTGATCGCGTCTGTGCACCCGATGCCGCGTTTCAGCAGGAATCGCCACAGGCGCCCCCTTGAGGCGAGCGAGGTGTCGCTTCCGTGTAGGGTGAGTACCATCGGTATACCCGAGTCGCGGGGTGCGGCGAGCGCAGCCGTAGGAGCCCAGTGCACATGAATCACGTCGGCATTGCGCCCATACGCGCGCAATGCCCGGCGCATACCGAGTACAAGACCGGTTGCGGCCAGAACAACGATCGGGTTTCGGCGCAGATTGAGCACGATACCGTCGCCATAAGCGAGGCGCTCCAGGGATTCCGGCGCGTATCTGAAACGATGTACCGAGACGCTCCGGACACGCTCGTTGACGAGCGACCCGCGTTCGTGGGGGGCGATTACCGTGACGGTGTGACCCTCGAGAGCCAGTTCCTCGGCAAGTGAAGCGACGAAATGCCCGGCCGAATCGCCTTCCCATCGGGGATACGAGGTCGTGAGCATCACGACCTTAAGCGGCTCGCCCATGGCCCTAGCGCATCTCCTTGTTGTAGTCCATGTCGAACCACATCGCGAAGAAGATGAACTGGAGCCCGGAGATGAGCAACAAAGTCGCGAGCACTGTCGTGGCAACGGACGGCGGGATGTCTCGCAGGCGCGCAAACACCTGCAGGAGACCGAGCCACACGCCCACGAAGACGAACGCGTTACCCATCATGTAGAAGAGGACCAGGGGATGGGTGTCATGGATGACGTATTTCTGGAACATGCGGAACCAGAACCGGCGAAACAGCAGGAAAGATATGGCGGGAATCACCCTGAGCAGACGAATGCCGGACTTTTCGCCGACCCCGTAGACTGGCCGGACTGGGACGTCGTGGACGCGAAAGCCGAAAACGTTCAACCGAACGAGTATGTCGTTCGGGAAGCCATACCGAGGGTACAGCGAGTCGAGTTCGATCGTCTGAAGTGCCTTGAGGCTCGCGACGGTGTACCCGGTCTGTGAGTCCGCGACGTGCCAATAGCCCGAGGCCACCTTGGTCATCAGCGAAAGGGCTGAATTTCCGAGATAGCGAACCCTTGGAATCAGCGTCCACGCGTCGCCGCTGAAGAGCCGATTGCCCTTGGCATAGTCACACTGGCCAGAAGCAACTGGTTCGAGCAGCGCTTCCAGGTCGTCGGGGTCCATCTGCGCGTCACCGGCCATGACAGCCACGAGGTCGACATTCTCGTCGACAGCGGCTTTGTAGCCGGTCACAATCGCTGCGCCGACGCCGCGGTTCTGGGGATGACGGATGAGCGTCACGCGCTCCGGGTCGGCCGCGACGTAGCGCTTGACGATGCTCACGGTATCGTCGGATGAGACATCGTCGACCACATATATCCGGTCCACATACGACGGCATCGTCTCGATGACCGAGCCGATGAGGGCCGCTTCGTTGTGACATGGCACGACAACGCCGACTGATTTGTCCTGGAACATCCGAGTCCTTCGATTCGATAAACACCTCGCGGCGCTTGAAGTGCGAGTATACAGGAGTTGGTCCTACCAGCGCCCGCTTGCCGTATGCTTGATACGGTTATGGACCATCGATCGGGAGCTATCCAGATGCACATCGCAATGCTCGTCGACCTCCCGGATAGCGGGAGAGCCAGCGGTGTTGAGCGCAGCACCGCAGCAGTGGTCGCGGGTCTCAGGGAGCGCGGCATCCGGGTCACACTCCTGGCGCCCTCACGGGGCGAGGCAAGAGCCGCTCACGACGATGTGACGGAACTCGACATGGGCGGCAGGTATCAGATCCTGCGCGGGTTCCGACCGTGGATCTCCTCGGCACATCGCGCGCTGCGCGAACTCGAACCCGATGTCGTTCACGGGCAAGGACTTCTCCACAACGGAATCGCAGCGTCAGCCTGGCGGGACACGCCAACAGTGGTCACCGCGCACGGCGATCCCGTGGCTGACGCTCGATGGCACTACAGACCCATCACGCGGCCGCTCCTGCTTCCGCTGCTCAGAAGGACGGCGACACGTGTCGTGACCTCGGCGGATTGCATCGTCAACGTGGCGCCCGACTGGCGCGTCAACTGTCCGCGTGAACCCCGCGAGTGGCTCCACATTCCCAACCCGGTCGACCCGTCGTTCTTCGGCACCGAGGATCCCATCCAGCCCCCGCGTGTGCTCTACTTCGGCGGAACCCGAGGCATCAAGGGGCTCGACGTCCTTCTCGACGCATGGCCGACGGTCACGCGGATTCGGCCCGACGCGACCGTTCATGTGTGGGGTATGCCGCGCGACGACGACGCACGCATTGCGCAGCGCTGCCGTACGACGCCCGCATGCACGCTCGAAGGCGTAGCGACCCCCGACACGGTCGCTTTGGAGATGCACCGTGGGGGCGTCTTGGTCGTACCGTCACGCTACGAAGTCGCACCTCTCGCGATCGCGGAAGGATGGGCCGTGGGCATACCCGTGGTCGCGACAGCGGCCGGCGGCGTATCGGCGCTCGCCGAGGGAGCCGCCACGCTCTGTCCTGCCGAACGACCAGATGAACTCGCATCCGCGATTCTCGCGGCGCTGGAGCGCGGGCCCGCGATCATCGCGAGAATCGCCGAGGGGCATGTGCGAGCCGATGCATCGCGCGTTGCCGCGGTCACTGAGGCGCATATCGCGCTCTACGAACGCCTGTTGAAGGGCTCCCGCCCATGAGCGTGGTCCGTAACAGCGTCCTGGCATTCCTGCCGCATGTGGCCGGACTCGTCGCCGGCCTGCTCACTTCGATCATCACCGCACGGTACCTCGGCGCGTCTGGACGCGGCGTTCTGACACTCGTGCTCATGGCGCTCGGGATGTTGCTGCTGGTGGCGGACGGTGGGGTTTCTGCATCTGTCACGTACCTCGTGAGCGCGGGACGCCTCAATCGCAGGCAGGCGCTGCGCCTGTGCATCGGGGCCGCCGTGTTGCTCGGCGTCATCGCCTGGGGGCTCGCCGCGCTCGCATGGTTTGCGCTCTCGGCTAGCGCGCTCAAGGGTGTCTCGCCGGCCCAGTACACCGCGGGGCTCGTCGCTTTGCCCGCCATGCTGTTCACCACCTTCTGGTCGCGGCTGAGCATGGCGAGGGGCGAGTTCGCTCCGGTCCTCCGACTCCAGTCCTCGCTGAGCGCCGGGGGTCTTCTCCTCGCCTTCCTTGTGCTGCCGGTCGCCGGTCGCGGGGTGTTCGAGTTGGTCGCCACACTTTCTGTCATGCACTGGATCGCCGCCGCATGGTTGCTCTTGAGCGAGCGCCGCAGCCACGGCGCGCCCACCCGACTCCCGCCAGGCACCCTGAGCGAGGCGGTGTCTTACGGCTCACGCTCCTATCTCGGTTCGCTCGTGAGCTACGCGACGCTACGAATAGACGCATTCGTGCTGAACGCGTACTGGGGCAGTGCGGCTGTCGGGCGCTACACGATC
>JAHIQC010000223.1 GCA_018902765.1 Actinomycetota bacterium
ACAGGGGGGAGGTGTTTCGGATGCTGACCAAGCTGTATATCCGGATGCGCACATGGCTCGAGGACGAGGAAGGTGCGACTGCGGTCGAGTACGGCCTCATGGTTGCCGGTATCGCGATGCTGATTATCCTCGCGGTGTGGGCGCTCGGTGGAAGTCTTTCCACTCTGTTCACAAACGTGGCGAATCGAATCGGCACAGCAGCGGCAGGCTAGGGACGTACGATCTGTTTCTGTCCTATTCAGGCCCGGTCGCGATTCGTGCCACGCACGATCGCGACCGGGCCTTGCCGATTCACCGTGAATCACACGGCAACGGGGGTTCCAGTGCGAAAGCTCAGCATTCAGGGTCGACATGACCAAGGGGCGAGTGCGGTCGAGTTCGCGATCGTGTCGATCGTCCTTGTGCTGCTGCTCACGGGCATCCTTCAGTTCGGATACACGTTCTTCCAGTACCTCGAGGTCGTCCACGCCGCCCGAGAAGGTGCCCGCTGGGCGTCGCTCGGGGTGGAGCCGGGTAGCGTAGGCGACTCCGAGTCGGTAAGGGGCAGGGTTTCGGCAGCAGCTCCCGGGCTTGCTCCGGGGCTCACCGATGCGCAGATTCGTGTCGCCGAAGAGAGCGTCGCGGGTCAGCAGGCCGTCACCGTCGGTGTCGAGTATCTGAGCCCAGTGTTTGTGCCGCTGATCGGCGACATCGTTGGCGGGTCGGGGATTGCGCTTAGAAGTGCCGCCACCCTGCGAATGGAGTGAGTATCATGCGCCCGAGGTGGAGAAGCGATGAGGGAGCGACTGCGGTCACCGTCGCACTTCTAGGTGTCGTGTTCATCATCCTGTCGGCGCTTGTCGTCGACATGGGCTACTGGTATAACGTCCGTCGTCAGCTGCAAGCCAGCACTGATTCTGCCGCGCTCGCGGGGTGTCGTGAACTCGCGGTCGATGCGAGCGACACAGAGATATGGAACTTGGTCACGGCATTCGCGCAGAAGAACGCCGTGGTGCCGGTGGACAACATGTCGGTGGTCGCCCCGTCTCCGGGTGGCGAGAGCGATATTGGCGACGACTTCGTGAAGGTCACGGTCGCCTCGAACGCGGTCGGATTCTTCGGCAGAATGCTGGGGCGCGACACCAATACCATTCGCGCGCAATCCAAGGCCGAACTGGGATACCTCACCGGGGCCCGCTCCCCGGTGCCTTGGGCGCTGCCGATCCTACGGGTCACGCGAATGGTCGCGGTGGCCAATGGCGTGGAATACAACATGTCTTCGGGTTCAGATGGCAGGTGGAGCGGATGGCTGCCTTCGGGAAGCTCGGGCTCGGTGGATGTGATCGCGTACAACGGGCAGACGCTCGACCCGGCCTACCCCAACGGGGTTCCCGAAGAGTTGGCCTCGGTCGCAAGACTGATATACCTGCCGGTCGGCTCGCGCTTCAGGGATGTCCGCATGCCGAAGCAGACGTTCACATCAGGTGCCGGAGAGAGCGTGCGCGTATATGTCGATCTCATGGGGCCGCTTGCGGCAGGAGAGTCGGTCGAGGTCACCTACGACAAGAAAACCCTTACGGCTGCTTCCGTGGGCGGCAATTCGTACGCAGTGAGTTTCGCGGCGCCTGACACGGACGACCGCTATGCGACGGATTCTTACTCCGTCGCGATCGTCGCCGGGAAGAAGGCGGTCGAGAAGCTGCCGGGCAATCCGGTATTCGTGGTACGCCGATCGACGTACCCTATCAAGTCCGTGGCGTCTGACCCCTTCGTATTTCGCTCCGGTGCGGCGGCTCCGATTCGGGTCTCGGTGGATCTCAACTCGTACACCTACGGCGAAGCCTACGAGCTTAAGGTCATCGGTGGCGGCGGGGAGAGTGGCAACTACATGGCTGTAGACTTCCACACCCTGCGACACACGCCCAATTGGCGCGCTCCCCAGGATCCGGCCGAGTACCCCGACATGCCCGGATCGACCAACCTGTACTACGACTACATAGCAGGGACCGCGTCCTACGATTTCATCATGCATATCGGCGATACCGTATGGACCGAGCCGGGCAACATGTCGGGGCCTACGACCCGACAGGCCCTGAATGACCGCTTCGATGGCGAGGCATCCGATTTCGCCGGATGGGTGGCTGCGGGCAAGCCCCTTTCGAAACGGCTCGTCTTCGTGCCTATCACCGAGAAGGTTCAAGAGGTGACGGGGTCCACCCCCTTGCGGGTCGTGAGTTTTGCCGTGATGTACGTCGAGAGCGTCACCAGTAGTTCCGGCGGCGCCCTAGTGCGCGGCCGCTTTGTGGAATACGCCGGGCCTGGATGGGTAGTCTCGTCCGATCCCCCGGATTCATCGCTTGTGATTCGTGCGCCGCATCTTGTGGCCGATGGCGTCGAGTTCTAGGAGAGGTGGAGGACACCTATGCGTACCAAGATTGCGATCCTGATCGTCGCCCTCGTACTAGGGGGGCTTGCTGCGGTACTTGCGGCTAGCTACCTGAGCGAAGCGCGTTCGACCATCGATGCGGAAAGCGAGCCCATCGAAGTTCTCGTCGCCAACGAGGATATACCTCGAGGTTTGAACGCAGAGGAGCTGCTGGCCCAGGACCTGATCAGCCTGCAGAAGGTTCCAAGGCGCTTCGTGGCTGCCGGCGCGATCTCGTCGAACAAGGCGCTCGAAGGTCGCGTTTTGGCCGATCCGCTCAGTGCGGGGGAACAGGTCACGCAGGGTCGGTTCGAGTTGCCTTCGACCGCCGGACTCGCGTATAGCATCGCCGGCGAATTCGTTGCGCTCTCCATTCCGGTCGATGAGGTCCAAGGCGTCTCGGGTCTCGTGAAGCCAGGGGACCACGTGGTGCTCTACGTGACCTTCGATGAGGACCAGAACTCCGGCACCCCTGCGATCACCAAGATGCTCGTGAGCGATACGAAGGTGCTCGCAGTCGGCGCAGCATTGCGGGCAGAGCCCACCGAGAACACTACGGAAGGCGATGGTGGCAACGGAGTCTTGGCCACCACCCGACAGGACACGACGCAAGCCGACCTCAACGCGCGCACGATGACGCTCGCCGTGAGCACCGCCGACGCCGAGAGGATCGTGTTCGCCGAGGAACAGGGCAAGGTCTGGTGCGCGCTGTTGCCGGCGACGATCACCGAGGTGCCGGTGACTGCGGGACGCACTATGCAGACGATCTTCAAGTAGCGAGGGACTCACAATGGGATTCATCACGGTCATCGATCCAACAGGCGAGTATCAGGACATTTTCGGGGAACTGAGCGCAACGTGTGCCGCTGCGGAAGTCCGCTCGGCGTCCTCGGTCGACGATTCCTGCTTCTCGCCGGACGTGCCGCACGTGATCGTCATAGCTCCGACTGCTTCGTACGTATTGGGGATTGAGGCGGCTCGCACCGCCTCGGCCGTAGGATCGTACACATCAGTCGTGGTGATAGCGCCTGAACTGTCGACAGAGATGCTGCGCACCGCCATGAAGGCCGGTGTGGCAGATGTGGTCTCGGTCGCTGACTCCCAGGCCGACATCTCCCGCTCCGTGCGCGAGGTATATGACGCTTTGGTGGCTCGTCAGCTTGTGGCCATCAGCCA
>JAHIQC010000224.1 GCA_018902765.1 Actinomycetota bacterium
ACACGATCGCCGTGACACTCACCGAGAAACTGTGGCTTGTAGACTCCTCGGTCGGACAGGCGGCGATGCCCGAAGTGATCTCGCGTGAGAGCGATCGAGCCGCAGGTCTCGTAGCCGCCGCGAACCGAGCGGTCGTCGCCCTGACCCTCGTGGCCGGTACGCTCCTGTTCTTCACAGCCCCGCTGATCATCCGACTACTCTACGGCGCCGAGTACAGTGCGGCAGCCGGAGCTATCCGGATTCTCGTTCCGGGCGCAATAGCTTATGCCTCAGGTAGGACGCTGTTGCACTACCATCAGGGCCACCTCGCCCGCCCGGGAACTGTGTCGGCGGTCATGGGCATATCCGCAGTCATTGGGATCGGACTGTACTTCGTGCTCATTCCCGGCTGGGGGATCAATGGCGCGGCCGCCGCAAGCAGCATCGCCTATCTCTCTGTGTTCGTGATGGCAGCCGTGCTGTTCGTTCGAGAGACCGGGCTTGGCATCCGCGAGACATTCATCCTTGGCCACAGCGACTTCCGGGCGCTTGGCGATCGCCTCGGCCGCCGAAAGCGGTCGAACCTCGGCAAGGATTAGTGCTGCTGCATCACGAAGCGAGCGTGCGGCTTTCTCGATGAAGCTCGGTGGTCTCCCCATAAAGCCGCATCAAGCCGTTGTAGTAGACCTCTCGGGTGTGCCGGGTCTCCACGAGCTGGCGCGCCTCACGACCCATCCGCGCCACGCCGTCTGAGTCTCGTGCCAGTGTGGCGATTGCGGAGGACAATGCATGGACGTCTCCTGGGGACACGAGCAGCCATGTGACGCCATCCACGACAAGGTCGGGGATCCCTCCCACTCGAGTACCGATGACCGGTCGCCCGACCGAAAAGGCCTCCAAGATCGTGTTCCCGAACGTCTCGTGCCACTCGGAAGGTATGGCGAGCCGCCCTTCTCGAACGAGAGCCTCCCGGAATACACGACATAGGGCTCCGGACTGATCGCCCTCGGCGGCGCATATTCCCAAAGCTCCACGTCGGTGAAGTTCGAAAGAACGCGACCGCGATCCGCCGGCAGGCCACCCGAGATGAGCACGTCGGCCTGGTAACGGCTCGGCATGACGAAGAGGTCGACGCTGCGCCGCGGAGTTCCCATCTCCCGATAGGGCGGGAATAGGTCCTGATTGGGCAGCTCGGGATCGTTTGGGTGGCGCGTGCGCGAGCAGAATGCGATGCGGCACGTCGCCGAACCCGCTCTGATCGAGATCGCTCAGGATGCCGAGGCTTCTTTGGGGCCCGTGCGCGCAAGGTACTCGAACAGCAGGGCCAGGATCACGCCCAGGGCGAGGCCGGCAAAGAGCCCGAACAGCACGGTCTTGAGAGTGCCGGAATCACCCGCGGGTGCAGGTGCAACGGCAGCCAAGGTGACGACCACCGGATCGACCTGCGTGTCAGCACCCAGGCGCAAGGTATCCACCAGAGCAGCGGCGCTCTCGTGAGATGCAAGCCCTACGACGCCAGGATCTGATGTCGCACCCGGAGTGCCGGGAATCACAGAGATCCGCTTGCGTGCGGCGGCGAGTCGCTCCTCGGCGGAGGCGAGCGCTTCATCGAGGGACTGCTCCTGAGTCGCGCGCGCATTCAGCGCGTACTGCCCGATCACCGCGTTCGTCAGATCAGCGGCCATCTGAGGGTCAGCATCACTCACACTCACCTTGACAAGACCGTTCGTGGGATCGGTGACGATCTGGACCCGCGAAGCCAGCGCCGCCGGCTTCAGGTCGTAGCCCTGCTCCTCGATGACGGTCGCGGCAAGCGCTTCTGACTTCAGCCCCAAGACGCGGGTGTTCCAGTCGCGATCCACGTTGCGCATAAGGGTCGGGAGTATCTTGGTGACTGTCTCACTCACGCCTTCGCGCACGAGCGCCTCGGCGGAAGCACTGTAAGTGGGAGTAGCGGAACCGCCCACGACGAATGCAGCTCCGGCAGCGAGCACCCCGGCGGCCAGGATGACCACCCATCGCCCTGCGAGTACCCTCACGAACTCAGCCAAGCCCATCTGAACTCCTCAAGTCGTTCCATGTCATGTCCTCGGCCCATTCTAGCCGACGCAGGTTGCTCACAGTGTACAACGGCGTTAGGCGCCGCAGCCGCTAGTACGCTCCGCGCGCCGAGACCACGGCGGGCACCGTGCGGAGCATCAAGGAGATGTCGAAGCCCACCGACCAGTTCTCGATGTAGAAGAGGTCGAGTCGCACCATCTCGTCGAAACTCAGGTCCGAGCGGCCCGACACCTGCCACAGGCCCGTCATGCCCGGGGGCACTTCCATGCGCCGCCAGTGATTGGCGTCGTAGGCCTCCGTCTCAGCGGGTAGCGGAGGTCGCGGACCCACCAAGCTCATCTCGCCCTTCAGCACGTTGATGAGTTGCGGAAACTCGTCGATCGAGTGTCGACGCATGAGCCGACCCCAGGGAGTCACGCGGGGGTCTTCACGCATTTTGAACAGAGCGCCATCGGCCTCGTTCGCCTCGCTCAGGTCGTCGATCATTCGCTCGGCACCCTCGACCATGGAGCGGAACTTGTACATCCCGAACTGGCGCCCGTCCATGCCGACGCGGCGCTGCAGGTAGAAGGTGGGCCCTGTGGAGCTCAGCTTGACCAGCAGACCCACGAGCAACCAGAGCGGCAGTCCCAACACAACAATCGTGCCTGCCACAACGATGTCAAAGGCACGTTTGATGGCACGTCGCACGGGCGTGAATCCGATGCGCTTGACCGTGATCAGGGGCACCCCAGCGATCTCGCGCACCAGGATCCGCGATGTGAGTACTTCGAACAAGCCCGAGGAGATGTGCGTGCGCACAGGCGCGCAACGCAGATCCGCGATCATCTGGGCCATGGAATCGTGGTCGAATGCCGAGGAAGCGATGATGACCACATCTATCTTCTGCTCAAAGACCACCGCTGCGGCGTCGCTCGCAGCACCCATGATGGCAAGCCCGTTGACACACGCGCCTGCCGGAACACCGTTCTCCGAAAGGCAGCCAACGGGAACAAGCCCGTGCCTGTGGCTGTCGCGCAGGATCTCCGCGAGGCGGGCCGCCTCGGCGTTGGTTCCGACGACCAGCGTCCGGTAGATCAGAGTTCCTTTGCGATGTTGCGCGAAGAGCCAGCGTTGGAGCACCCAACGACCGGCCGACACGGCGACCGTACTCCCGAACCACATCAGCAACAGCCATGAGCGCGAAAGACCAGGCAGCTTCAGAACGAACGTGAGCAAGATGAGGGCTACCAGACCCAGTGCGAACGCGCGGGCGATACGAGGTACCTGCACGAAGTCCCACGCCAGTCGCTCGAGATCGTAGAGCCCCTCCATCCACAGCACGCCGACCCACAGGACCGCAACGGCCAGCGAGAGCTGCCAGTACTGGAACGTGAAGTTCACATCGATCGCGACCGGCTCGTTGAAGGTCGCGAAACGTGCCCATGTCGTCACAAGTCCGGCGAGGACCAGCAAGAGAGCGTCGATGATCAGCAGTTCGGTCGTGATGCGGCGATCGTGCAGAGCTCGGTCCTCCACTCGGATTCGGGTCGCGCCCATTCTACCCGAAGGACGCTAGCGGAAAGCAGTTCCTACCTGCCGAGGACGGCCTCGTACACCTCAACGGTGCGTTTCGCCACGAGATTCCAGTC
>JAHIQC010000225.1 GCA_018902765.1 Actinomycetota bacterium
AATACTACAAGGATGGTCGCGTCGAGACGGGCATCGGTGTCGGTTTCGTCGTCGGCGATTGGGACGACTCGATGACCGTCGGAGCGCAGATCGCCTACAACATCAACGACCTCTTCGCCATCCACTTCGACGATCACACGCAATACGCCGTGAGTGGAGGGGTGCTGGGGGCCCATGTTGATGATGAGGTGCTCGGTCGACAATCCATCGATACCGCTCGGTATACGGCGGATACCCGCAGGCGGCATGCCTGGGTCATGAGTGCCTTCTGCAGCCAGAGCGCCCACGGAGGTCACGATGTCGCGAACATCAGTCACCGCGCACGCACCTCCTCGACAGTGCGCAGAGGGACTGATCGGCGCAGAAGCGGTGCTACGCCATCGGTCGTGAGCAGTCGCTTGGGATTCGGGTGCCCGTCGAGCTTGATTCCCAGTAGTTCCGCGGTCTCCCGCTCAGGCGCGAGAGCCGAGGGGAAGAGGTTCCACACCGAACGCAGCGTGGCGTCGTAGGCGACCTCGGTCTTCACGAACACGTCCTCGTCACGAGAGAGCGAGCGAAGGTGATAGGTGATCTCGATGCCCTCGTCAGTATCGGCGCCGAGCATGTCAAGCAGCATATGGAAGTCCAGATCGCTTCCGCGCAACGCGGCAAGCGCCTCCACGGCCATCTCGCACCCGACGTGGGCGACGATGCCGAGCGTGGTCTCTTCGACGCGGGCAGTGACGCCAGCGCCGGACAGAATGCGATTAAGTACGGTCGCGTCGGGCAGCAAGGCGTTCCCCCGTCCGATTTCGAATCTTCTTTTGCAGCTCGATAAACGCGTACTGGACAGATTCGGGCCGCGGAGGGCAGCCCGGAATGTACACATCGACGGGCACGATCTTGTCTACACCCAACACTACGTTGGGGTACTCGCGAAACGGGCCGCCGGTGTTCGCGCACGCTCCCATGGCCACGACCCATTTGGGCTCGGGCATCTGGTCGTAGAGCATGCGGACGGTCTCGGCCATCTTCAGGTTCACCGTACCCGCAACGATCATCACGTCGGCCTGCCGAGGAGAGGCGCGAAAGAACACTCCCATGCGGTCGAAGTCGAATCGAGGACCCGAGGCACTCATGAGTCCTTCGATCGCGCAGCACGCGATACCGAAAGCCATGTACCAAAGCGAATGACTTCGAGCAAGATCGAAGAGCTGCTCGCTGCGGATGAACGCAATGGAATGCTCTCCGGTGAGTCGGTCTATCGCCATGAGAGTGCACCCTCTTTCCAGGCATACGCGAGCCCGAACACGAGGATACCGACGAACACGATCATCTCAACCAAGATGAACACGCCCATACGGCCGAATGCGACGGCCCAGGGGTATAGAAAGACGGTCTCGATGTCGAACACCACAAAGAGCAAAGCGTAAACGTAATAGCCGACGCGAAACTGCACCCAGGGCGGACCGATCGGAGTCGAGCCGCACTCGTAGGTGGTCGCCTTCTCTTTCGAAGGGGCCGAGGGGCTCAAGAGATTAGATACTGTAACCGTGGCCGCGACGAACAAGACGCCGATCACGGCGAACATGCCGAGTATCAAATGGTCAAGCGACATACCGGCAACCCCGTTCGATAAATGCGAACTCCGACGCCCAAGCACGGACCACACAGCGGCAGATCCGAAGCCGTCATATCACTCAGGATACGACAACGCCCACAGGGCGGGTTCTCCCCGCTCGGGGCGTCAAAAGTTCGGCACAACGTAACACAACCGGTATGACCGCTCAAGGCGACCGCACTGAAGATCGGGCGTACGGGCGACACGCTCGGTGACCGGCGCTAGAATGGTCGTTACCCGCTGCGCACACCAGTGTCGGATTGGGCGACTCGACCCGCGATTCGACTCACACGAAAGGCGCCAACATCATGAATTCTCAGAACGTGAGCCGCATGACTCTCGCACAACGGCTCGTCATGTGGTTTGTGGTCATCACCGTTGTTCCGGCGATTGCTGCGGCGTGGGTCGGCGTCACTTCATTCAGCGCTGCGATCGAGCGCGAGGGCCTGCGCTCTGTCGAAACTCGCATGGAGAGAGCCTACCAGCTGATCAATGAACAGCAGAATCTTCAGGTCTCCTCGCTCAAGGGCCTGTCCGAGGATGCCTCTGTCATTCAAATGTTCTCGAAACGAGATGCCGCCGCACTGAAGCTGCGACTGTCAGCCGCCGCGGACCAGCGCAGTGGAGCGTACATCCTTGCAATCGATGATGCGGGGATTTCGTTCGCTGGTAGCCTAGGGCCCAGTCCTCTCTCCCGCGCGACGTATGCTCCCGTGCGCGAGGCTCTCATCGGCAGGACGTCGCGGCTTTGGGACCTGATTCCCTCTCAGGAGATTGAAGCGCTCGGCCTCGCAGCCAAGACCTTGATCGATGTGAAGGAGACCCCGGCAGGCACGGTCGTGCATCCCAAACTGGACGCCGCGTTGGCGCTCGTGACGGTCGTGCCTATGTACGATGCTGATGGCCAGCCTGTCGGTGCGCTTGCCTCCGTCATCCCCCAGAACCGATCCGCCACGCTCGTGGATTCGATCGTCTCGTCGTCGGACAGCGCGGCCACGCTCTTTCAACATGAGGTTCGCGTTGCGACCACACTGACCGGCAGCGGCGGCATGAAGCCTTACGGCACCGTGGTATCCGATGCGGTGCGCGTCCGGACTTTGGATGGCGGCAAGACCTTCAGGGGGCGGGCCGAGGTTGTCGGCAAGGATATGTTCACTGCCTACGACCGCATCGCATCCCCCACCGGCCAGACCATCGGGATGGTGTTCGTTGGCATTCCGATGGCGCCACTGATCGCAGACAGGACCGCGTTTCTGAGGCTGCTGTCCATCTCCCTGCTGCTGAGTCTCGGTGCGGCCTTGGTCATCGCCGTCACGGTCGCGCGTCGACTGTCCTTGCCGGTTTCAGAACTCGAAAGCAGCGCCGGCCGCATAGCCGGCGGCGACTTGCGAGTCACCGTCCCTCTGGGCGGAAGCCGCGAGATATTCGAACTCGGTCAGTCCTTCAACAAGATGGGAGCGGCGCTGTCCGGGGTCATCCGGGGCGTCAAGAGCACCTCGAGTACGCTGAACTCTGCAGCAGGTGAGATCCGCCATGCAGTCGGCGTTCAAGCCGAAGGCTCGACGCGCCAAGCCTCCGCCGTCAGTGAGACGACGGCCACCCTGGAGGAGATGGCGGCCACATACCGGTCGGTCGCCGCCTCTGCCGAGCGGGTGCTTCACCTTGCCGAGGATGCCCTGGAGGCAGCCCAAGACGGGCAGAACACGCTGGCATTCACCATCAAGGAAGTCGTCGCCGTGCGAACCGATGCCGAGCACACCCGCGAAGCGGCGGAGAGCCTGGCTGAGGGCGCAAATGATATCGGTGAGGTTCTGGGCATCATCGACCTCATCGCGGCACAGACCAAGATCCTCGCGCTCAATGCTGCCATCGAGGCCGCTCGCGCTGGTGAGGCGGGCAAGGGGTTCGGCGTCGTC
>JAHIQC010000226.1 GCA_018902765.1 Actinomycetota bacterium
CGACGCGCTCGATGTTGTTCGCATGGCAATACTCGGCGATGCCGTCGATCACGCGCATGGTCGCGGTCGGATCCACGAAGCTCGCAGTCCCCACGGCCACAGCGGTCGCACCGGCCAGCAGGAACTCGACCGCATCCTCGCCGGTCATGATGCCGCCCATGCCCAAAACAGGAATCTCCACTGCCGAGGAGACCTGCCAGACCATACGCAACGCAACCGGCTTGATGGCAGGACCCGAAAGCCCGCCCACGACCCGCGCCAGGCGTGGCCTGCGCGTGGCGGCATCGATCGACATCCCTAAAAGCGTGTTGATGAGCGATACACCGTCGGCGCCTGCAGCCTCGACACTGCGAGCGATCTCGACGATATCGGTGACGTTGGGAGACAGCTTCACGATGAGTGGACGCGAGGTCAGTTTGCGACATGCCGCCGTGACCTCTGCGGCGCCCGCGCAGCTCGTGCCGAACGCCATGCCGCCGGCATCGACGTTGGGACAGGATATGTTGACCTCATAAGCCGCCACCGAGTCTTCGCGCTCGAGTCGCTCGATGACGCTTGCGTATTCGCTGGCCGAGTGACCACTCACGTTCACGATCACCGGCAGCCTGGGCGCGTGCTCAGAGAGCCACGCGAGGTCTTTGGCGGCGAACGCCTCAACGCCGGGGTTTTGCAGGCCTATCGAGTTGAGCATCCCGCTCGCGGTCTCCGCGATCCGAGGACTCGCGTTGCCGGCCCAAGGCTCAAGTGAGACACCCTTGGTCACGATGGCACCGAGCCGCTCCAGATCGACGAAATCCGCGAACTCGCGCCCGCTTGCGAAGGTTCCCGAGGCCGTGACCACGGGGTTCTTGAGCTCCAGGGAGCCGAGTCTCACGCTCATGTCGAGGTTCACTGCGACCCTCCCCCTAATGCTTCGGTGGGACTTCCGAGGAGTCCCAAAGAACATCCTCGGCGTCAAAGACAGGACCGTCGACACACGCACGCTTGAGCCCGTCGCGCGTGCTGACCACACACGAAAGGCACGCCCCGATACCGCATGCCATGAGTCTCTCGAGCGAGACCTGGCAAGGCACATTGGCCTCTTTAGCCATGTCGGCAACGAGACGCTGCATGACCTCCGGGCCGCATACGTACATCTGATCGAATGTGCTCTCGGCCAGCAGGCGCTTCACCGGAGCCGTCACAAACCCGCGCTCCCCTGCCGATCCGTCATCGGTCGCCAGCACCACGCGACGCACAACGGTCTCATACAGCCCACGTGCCACCAGACGCTCCTGGGTCGGTGCACCCATGGCCACGGTGACGGCCACACCGGCCGCCGCCAGTTCCTCGGCAAGCATGCCTAAAGGTGCAGCACCTAGGCCGCCGGTCACGATCAGAGCGTGCGCAAGGCCCTCGGGCGCGCTCCAGCCACGGCCGAGCGGGCCGACCAGGTCGAGTGTCTGCTCACGTTCGAGAAGCGAGATCGCGCGTGTTCCTACCCCGAGTACCTGATAGAGGATCTCGATCATGCCGTCATAAGCGCGATGCACAGAAAACGGGCGTCGCAGGATGAAATCCCGACCCTCGGCAACGCGAAGATGCACGAACTGCCCGGGGCTGACCTCTGAGGCGCAGCGCGGTGCCTGAAGCGTCAGAATCCCGACTCCGGGCGCGATGCGCTCGTTGCCCACCACGCGCACGCGCTCAAGGGCGGGACGCGACTCGGGATTGTCAGCGTGCTTACACACTACTGGCCGACCCGATCGAAGTCCTGAAGTGCGACGACTTCTAGTCGCCCTTCCTTGATGGCCTCAATGGCCTGAACAACCGCCTGAGCAGCCGGGATAGTCGTGATGTTGGTGACGCCGTGCTGTACGGCGGCAGTTCGGATGTGATACCCGTCCGAACGGGTCTCTTGGCCGAACGGCGTGTTTATGACCAGCTGGACCTCGCCGTTGACGATGGCGTCCACGATGTTGGGACGACCTTCGTGCTTCTTGAGCACCTCGGTCACCGGGATGCCTGCTGCGCGAAGCGTGCGTGCCGTGCCCCGCGTGGACATGATCCCAAAGCCGAGCTGATGCAGATGGCGCACCACGCCCACGATCGAACGCTTGTCGCGATCGCTCACGGACACGAACGCTGTGCCCTCGGTCGGAAGCGAGTAATCAATGGCGAGCTGGGACTTGGCGTAAGCCGAGGGAAAGTCGCTCGCGACACCCATGACCTCGCCGGTGGACTTCATCTCCGGGCCAAGCACGCTGTCGGCGCCCGGGAAGCGGCCAAAAGGCATGACAGCTTCCTTGACGCAGTAGCGCCCCAAATCACGTTCAGGGTCAGGCAGGTCCATGTCGGCGAGCTTGTGCCCCGCCATGACCCGGGATGCCACCTTGGCAAGCGGAACGCCGGTCGCCTTGCTCACGAACGGCACGGTGCGTGACGCACGCGGATTGACTTCGATGACGTAGACCACCTGGTCCTTGACCGCGAACTGCACGTTCATAAGCCCATACACCCCGAGTTCAAGGGCCAGTGCGCGCGAGTGTTCGCGGATGCGTCCGACGACGTCTTCTGAAAGCGAGAAAGGCGGGATGCAGCAGGCCGAGTCGCCTGAGTGGATGCCTGCCTCTTCGATGTGCTCCATGACGCCGCCGATGTAGACGGTCTCGCCATCGCACACCGCATCGACGTCGACCTCGATGGCACCCTCAAGAAACCTGTCGAGCAGCACGGGGTGATCCGGGCTGATGCTCGCGGCCTCTGCCATGTACTTCTCGAGATACTGCTCGTCGTAGGCTATGACCATGCCTCGGCCACCCAGAACGTAGCTGGGACGCACAAGCAGCGGGAATCCGATGCGGCGCGCCACTTCGAGTGCCTCTGCGTGCGTGAAGGCCGTACCTGCCGCTGGGTAGGCAATGTCGAGGCGATCGAGCACGTCTGAGAAGCGACGGCGGTCCTCGGCAAGATCGATTGCCTCAGGCTTGGTGCCCATGATGGGCACACCGGCCGCCTCGAGCGCGCGAGCGAGCTTGAGCGGCGTTTGGCCGCCGAAGGTGACGACCACGCCTTCGGGCTTCTCCGCGTCGCAGATGTCCATGACGTCCTCGAACGTGAGTGGCTCAAAGTACAGACGATCGCTCGTGTCGTAGTCAGTGGAGACCGTCTCGGGGTTGCAGTTGACCATGATGGTCTCGTAGCCCTGGTCGTGCAGCTCGTAGGCGGCATGCACGCAGCAGTAGTCGAATTCGATGCCCTGGCCGATGCGATTGGGGCCCGCGCCCAGGATCATGGCCTTGGGCCGATCGCTCGGCGCGACCTCGTCTTCGGTCTCGTAGGTCTTGTAGTAGTACGGCGTGCCTGCAGCGAACTCCGCGGCGCACGTGTCGACGGACTTGAACGTCGCCCGCACCCCAAGCCCGATCCTGTGCGCGCGAGCATCGGCCTCAGGCGCACCTGTCAGGTACGCGAGCTGCGCGTCAGCCAGTCCGTGCTGCTTGGCCGCTCGCATGAGCGGCTCGTCGATGGCCGCGAGCGACTCGGCGCCTGCAACTTGCCGCTCGACGCCAACGATCGCGTCGATCCGCGCAAGGAACCACGGGTCGATACGGGTCAAGTCGTGGATCTCTTGGATGCTGCGGCCTCTGCGGAGAGCCTCGATGACATAGAAGATGCGCTTCTCGGTCGGGGTCGAGAGCATCATGTCGAACTTGTGCTCCTCAAAGACGTCCTTGCCGTCAGCCCCGAGTCCCCCGCGTCCGTTCTCAAGCGAGCGCATGGCCTTTCCGAGCGCTTCTTCGAATGTGCGACCGATCGCCATAGCCTCGCCGACCGACTTCATCTTGGTCGTGAGGGTCTCGTCGGTGCCCTTGAACTTCTCGAACGCCCAGCGCGGAACCTTGACCACGGTGTAGTCGATACTCGGCTCGAAGCATGCAGGAGTCATCTTGGTGATGTCGTTGGGGATCTCGTCGAGCGTGTACCCCACGGCGAGCTTGGCCGCGAACTTCGCAATCGGAAAGCCGGTCGCTTTTGAGGCCAACGCCGACGACCGCGAGACACGCGGGTTCATCTCGATGACGCTCAAGCGACCGTCTGCCGGGTTCACCGCGAACTGCACGTTGCTGCCGCCGGTCTCCACGCCAATCTCACGCATGATCGCGATGCTCGCGTCACGCATGGCCTGATACTCGCGATCGGTGAGGGTCTGCGCAGGCGCCACGGTGATCGAGTCGCCGGTGTGCACGCCCATGGCGTCGAAGTTCTCAATGGAACACACGATGACTGTGTTGTCGTTACAGTCGCGCATGACCTCCATCTCATACTCTTTCCAGCCGATGATGGACTCTTCGCACAAAACCTCGCCCACCGGGGACAGCGCGACGCCGCCGGCGACGATATCTCGCAGCTCTTCGATGTTGTAGGCGATCCCGCCGCCGGCGCCTCCAAGCGTGAAGCTCGGGCGGATGACGATCGGAAACCCGAGTTCAGCGGCGCGTTCCTCGGCATCCCTGATCGAGTACGCGTAGCCGCTGCGCGGAGTGTCCAGACCGATGCGCTCCATGGCGTCGCTGATCAGCTTGCGGTCCTCGCCTATCTTGATGGCTTCGAGTTTCGCGCCGATGAGCTCGACCCCGTACTTCTCGAGAACGCCTGACTCGGCAAGCGCGACGGCGCAGTTGAGGCCCGTCTGTCCGCCCAAAGTCGGCAAAAGCGCGTCGGGGCGCTCCTTGGCGATGATCTTGGTGACGAACTCGGGTGTGACCGGCTCGACATAGGTGCGGTGAGCAAGCTCGGGGTCGGTCATGATCGTGGCCGGGTTGCTGTTCACGAGAATGACCTCGTAGCCGTCTTCACGCAGCACCTTGCACGCCTGGGATCCGGAGTAATCGAACTCACAGGCCTGGCCGATGATGATCGGACCTGCACCTATCACCAAGATCTTATGGATGTCATCGCGGCGGGGCATCTGGTTCCTTATCGCGTCGGCGAATCTGTCTGTTAAGGGACGATCAGTACGGGCGCGCTGGCTTGTCTCACGATGGCCATTGAGGTCGAACCGAGTACGGCCTCCTGCAGCGGGTTTTGGCCACGTGTACCGACAACGATGCCGGTAACACGACGCTCGTTGGCCTCTTGCAGAATGCTGCGCAGTGCGGGGCCCTGCTTGACCACGCAGCGTGCCTGTACGCCTGCGTCCTCGGCGATCTTGCGCAGGTTGTCGAGCTGGAAACCGGCACCTTCGCGAGCACGCTCGAGCGGTCCGCCGTGCAGCCCCGGATCGAGCACGTGCATGAGGTAGAGCATGCCCACGCTGCCCCGAGGTAACTCGAGCACGGACATGAGTGCGCGAGTCGATGAGGACGAGAAGTCGATGGGCAGCAAGACCTGCTTTCCGAAATCGCGCGCGAAACTCGAGGGCTCCTCGCGCGTGCGAAGCAGATCGAACCTCACGAGCATCGTGGGCACGTTGGCCTCGACCGCGATCTCCTCGGCGACTGAACCTGAAATGAGCTTGGAGATGATGCCTCTGCCGTGCGTTCCGCACACGACGGCGGCCACGTAACTCTCAGTCGCGAGCGCCAGCAGCCCCTGCGCGGGGTCACCGGTGCCGACGCGGGTCTCGACATCCAGGCCGGCCTCGACCAAACGCCCGGTGAGCGCACGGATGTCGTCGCAGGCCTTGTCGACCTTGGCTGCGATCACGGGACCTTCCAAGCCACTGGCTTCGACCACGTGGCCGAGAACCACGCGTTTGACCCCGAGAGCAGGAAGGCCTTCGGCAAAGCGAAGGATCAACGCACTCTCGGGCGTAAAGTCCGCCGGAATCATCACACTTCGAAGCATCGTGCCCCCTACTCGATCGACGACAAGTAATCGGGATCGCCGTCCATCAGCCGCGTGA